>JALWSN010000132.1:0-6852 GCA_027080245.1 Ignavibacteriales bacterium
GCGACGAAACTCGACTATACGAAGTATTGCCCGCTCAGGACGAAACGCCCGAAAGCATAGCCGAAGAAAACGAACAAAAACAGCTTTTAATGCAGGAACTAAAAAAATTAAAAGAACGGGACAGGCTGATTTTAACTCTTTATTATTTCGAAGGATTAAATTACCAGGAAATTGGCGAAGTTCTGAACATCACTGTTTCCAGAGTTTCGCAAATTCATTCAAGATTAATGAAAACGCTTAAAGAAAAATTAGAGAAAATAAATGGATAATATGGACGAATTACTTCAAGAAAAAAAAGAACGCAACAAACTTCAGTTAATGCGGATTAGGAACTTGCCCTCGATTCCTACCGTGATTATTGAGGTTTCCGAAATGTTGGAAAATCCGCGTGCTAGCGCAAAGGACATTAGCCATGTAATTTCCCAGGACCAAGGCTTGGTCGCTAAAGTTCTTACCATTGCGAACTCGCCTTTGTACGGGCTTCCGCGTAGGGTATCTTCAATTGATTTTGCCGTGGTTGTTTTGGGATTTGAGCAAATTAAAAATCTGGTTTACGCCCTTACTTTAATGGAAGCTTTTAAGAGCGTTAGTTCCAAGTACTGGAATAAAAAGAAATTTTGGTCTCATTCTTTTGTTACGGGAATGTTGGCAAAAAAAATAGCCGACGATTTGGGCTATCCCAAAAGCAGCGAAGCTTTAACTTCCGGACTTTTGCACGATTTGGGAATTTCCGTAATTCAGCGTTACTTCAACGACGAATTCGTTAGAATTTCCGAATTGGTTGAACTGGAAGAAATTCCTTACGCTCAAGCGGAAATGGAAGTTCTGGGAATGACGCACGAGGAGATTGGTTACTTGTTGATTAACAAGTGGAACTTACCATTGGATTTGGGAGAAATGATTAGATTTCACCACAATCCTTCGAAAGCCGAAACGAACAAAAAATTAACGGCTATTGTTCACTTTGCCGATTATATGACGCAGGTAACAGGCATTGGGGACTTTAATTGGGACGAAAATTACCAATTAGACGGGAATTTAGTCGACATACTTTCCCTTGGAAGCGATGTTTACGTTAGCGCTTTAATTAGCACTTATTCTCAAATTTTAACAAAAGAGTTCAAAGATATTTTTTAATAAAAAGGTGTTGTAATGATAGCTCACAAAATTACAGAACCAATTAACAGAGAAAGAGTTAAGCTCATTTTAATGAGCATCGACAAACTTTCCACCGTGCCCGAATTCTTGTTGGACGTGCTAAACACGTTGGACAAAGAAAACGTTACGATCGCCGAAGCGGCAAAAAAAATAAACCGCGACCAAAGCATTGTTACCAAAGTGCTGGCAATCGCAAATTCGCCTTTTTACGGTCTTTACAGAAAAGTGGCTTCGGTAGAGCAAGCTTTAATGGTAATAGGATTTAGAGAAGTTAAAAATATTGTGACGACTTTAACAATATTGGAGACGTTTAAAAATAAATCCGATAAGTATTTGAACCAGAAGGAATTTTGGGAACATTCTTTCCTTGTTGGCAATCTTGCTAAAAAACTTTACGCAGATTTAGGGCTTGGCAACGGCAGCGAAGCTTTTATTGGCGGCTTCCTGCACGATTTGGGAATTTCAATTACGCACAAATATTTCCACGAAAGCTTCATCTCCATTTACAACGAAGTTTTCACTAACAACGCCAACTACGCCGAGGTTGAAGGCGACATCATGGGAATGAGCCATCAGGAAATAACAATGCATTTAATTGACAAATGGAACTTCCCCGTAGAACTTTGCCAATCGGTTCTGTTTCACCACAGACCTTCGAAAATGAACAAGGACAAAAGTCTTGCTACCGTAATTCACTTGGCGGATTACATTGTAGCCGCATTGAACGAAGACAAATATTTCTGGGACATGAACTTTACTTTGGATTTGGAAGCTCTGGAAAACGTTGGATTGAATTCGGTGGAAGAAGTTTACGCACTAAAAGACAAATACAAAGATTCTTTAAGTTCAGTTTTAATTAGCGTGTAAAGAATTATGAGAATAATTAAGTCGGACAACGGTTATTACCGAACTTTCGTCGATACTCTCGTGGAGACTTCGCCGGTAATCAGCGCAACGCGCACGCGCAACGACAGGCAGCTGCGCCGAACAATCGAAGTGGAGAAAAGGCTTGGCAAGTTCATGGAAAGATTAATTGATTTTAATCTTGCCCTTTACGAGTCCAAAACTTTCGAGGAAGTAGCGGAAAACGTTAAGAGAAAAATCAACGAAGTAATAGAGGCAAAGGAAGTTGTGTTCTTCCAATACGACGAAATTTACGACGACATTATTCCAATTAACGATAAATTTTCCAACGCCGTTTTCGGAATAATAAAAATAATTAAGCAGGATTCAATTTTCCATTACCTTATTCAAAGCGAAAAAATTGTGCATATTCCAATTTCACAGAGCGTTCAATTAAGGGAAGGAATTAATAATTTGTTGTTTGTCCCGGTTAAGAAATGGAAGAAAACAAATTATTTCGTTTGCGTGGATACGCCAATAAAATCCATCGAACAAGAATCCTTTGAAAGCAGAGCCCTGAAGTTAATAATTTCGCACTCAATCCCCGTAATCGAGAACATTCGTTCAACCATTAAATTGAACAAAATTTATTCGGATTTCCAATTGTTTCAGTCGAAATTTTTAAAGGATTACAAACTTGCCGCCATTGGCGAACTAACGGTAGGCTTAACGGAAGAGATAATTTCTCCGATGCAGGTAATTTTAAGCTCTCTGGATTTGATGAATTCGGAAGGGAACGGCTTTTCCCAAGAATTTTACGACACTATTCATTCGCAAGTGCGCAAAGTTAAATCGGTTATTAAACGATTAATGAAATTCAGTTCAGTTTCCGGGGCTGACATTGCAATTAAGCCCACAAGGCTGAACAAAGCAATCAAAGAATACATGGACGTGGTTAACGCCAACTTAAAAGCTCAGAATTTTGAATGCATTTTGGATTTGGATGCAAGCGTTCCGCAAATTTTAAGTCACCCAAGCTATTTACACGTAATGCTCAGCACAATATTTTCTATTGTTCGCGGCGAAGGGGAGGCGGGCGGAATGATTTTACAAACAAGAACCAACGACGAGAACGTTTTCATTAAAATAATTACCACAAACGTAATTGAATCTCTTTCCCGTGCTAAGGGAATTGAACAGCAGAATTTGGATTTGTTGATTTTGGAAAACATCGTAAAAAAACACGAAGGCAAATTGAACTACCGTTCCACGCCGGAAGAAGGGACGAAGATAATCATTACGTTTCCAATAATCAGGAGAATAAAATGAGCGGAAGGACGATGTTAAAAATAGCTGCGTTTTTGCTTTTGGCAAGTTTAACATTCGCCGAGCCGAAAGGCAAGGAAAACGTTAAAGCGCTTGTTCGGAAAGAAATTCACCAAGCAATCGGATTGGAAAAAGTTCATTCCGCGAGCTCCGCTAAGAACGCCGTTTTATTAAAATTTTTAATCATTACCACCGCGGGCATCGCCGCTTTCGGCTACGTTTTTTACAGAAGAAAAAAATTGGGAGAAGGCTCTAATTCAAATTTGTTGAAAAGCAAAATAGAACTGATTAAAAAAGAGAAATTGGTTTACAGAATGGATCCAAAGTTAAGAATAGTTAGAAATAAATTGCTCGAAACAGTTTCGCCGAATTCGCTAAAATACGAAACAATTAAAGAACACGCCAAAAGATTAAATATCGGGCAGGAAGAAATTTTGTTGGCGGCAAGGTTAAACCTTTACAAAAGCAAAAATAATATTGCAAAAAACAATTTTGGAGGTTCAATTGCCTAACACAATAAGCCAAAATATTACCAAGATTGTTGAAATTGCCAACAGGATGAAATTCAACCAAAAGAAAATGGAAGTAATAGCCAATAATTTGGCGAACATCGACACCGTTGGCTACAAAAGGGATTTTACTTTTACTCGCGTTCTTCAAGGAGAACAGGAGCACATTACAATTAAAAAGAAGACCGATTTCAGCGAAGGCGAGCTAGTTAACACGAGCGATCCTTTGGATGTGGCATTGATTGGCGATGCATTTTTCGTTGTTACCGACGGAGTTAAAAATTACTTTACTAAAAACGGCAATTTTAGCATTACCGAAGACGGCTATTTGGTGGACAGCGACGGCTACCGCGTACTGGGCAAAAACGGACCGATTACAATTGACAATGATATTTTCAGAAAAGAAAAAAGCATTAAATTCAGCGGTTCGGGCGAAATTACGTTAGGTAAACAGGCAATTGGGGATTTGTTAATAGTGAAAGTGCCTGACAAAACAAAGCTCATTAAAACGGGAGGAAGTAAATTCAAGCTGGAAGGCGGACAATACGAGGTTGCCGAAGAAAAGGATTACAGAGTCCGGCAGGGTTACTTGGAATCTTCAAACGTTAGTCCCATTCTGGAAATGGAAGACATGATTATGGTCAGCAAAAAGTTTGAGTCGATTCAAAAGGTAATTAGGAACTACGACGAAATTTTAAATAAAGCAAATGAAATTGCAAGAACAACTTAAGGAGATTTAAAATGCCAAATAAAGCGCTAAGAACTGCGGCAAGCGGAATGTACGCGCAACAGAAGAACATTGAAATTATTGCAAACAACATTGCAAATGTTAATTCCACGGCTTTTAAGAAGAACAAAGCCGAATTTCAGGATTTAATGTACCAAAAAACTCCGCTTACGCCGTACACATCCGACGTGCAAGGCAACACTTACGCCAGCACAGATTCAATTTACATCGGCAACGGTGTTCGGGTTTCCGACGCGCACAAAATTTTCAAGCAAGGAGATTTGAACGAAACCGACAACCAGTTCGACCTCGCAATTAACGGCGAAGGATTTTTCCAAGTTCAACGGCCCGATGGCTCTTACGCTTACACGCGCGATGGTACGTTTCGCCTGAATTCGGAAGGGCAATTGGTGAATGCCGAAGGCTACAAATTTATTCCGGAAGTTACGCTTACGCCCGACATTCAGAACGTCACAATCAGCCGCGACGGCACAATTCAAACTATGGACGCAAGCGGCAACACTTCCGTTCTGAACGAAATTCAGATTGTTAAATTCATTAACCCTGGTGGGTTAAAACCCATTGGCGACAATCTTTACGAGGAAACCGAATATTCCGGTCCGCCCGTTTACGGCACCCCCGGTTCCAACGGCTTCGGGGAAATTTATCAAGGGTACCTCGAAATGTCGAATGTGGACATCGTTGAAGAAATGATTAACATGATTACAGCGCAACGTTCGTACGAAATAAATTCCAAAACGGTGAAAACAATCGAAGAAATGATGAGCATCGTTAATTCCTTAAAGAGAGGTTAAAAGTGAAGCTGATTTTGCTTTACATATTGTTTTTGTTTAACGGTTCCGGCGGAAATTTAACGACAAAGTTAAAAGCCTATTTGGACGCTAACATTAAAAACGTTGAGCGTTACGAGTTTAAGTTGGTCAGGAAGCCAAAAGCCGAAAAGATTAAAATCGACCCAAGTCGAAAATTTTCGGTTTCAGGTAAATACGCTTACGTGCCGGTAATTATGCTTAACGGCAAAAAGAAAATTCAGGGCTACTTAACCGTGCGTTTGAAATTATTTAAGAAATGTTACGTTACTACCAGAGAAATCAAACGCGGCGAGAATTTAAGTCCTGCTGATTTAATCGTAAAAATTGCCGACGTAACGGCGTTGCCGAAAGAGCCTGTAACGGATTTAAGCGAAATCGGTCAATTTCGCGCGAACAAGTTTGTTAAAGCAGGCGAAATTCTTTACAAGGAGGACATCGAGCAAATACCGCTGATTTTTTCGGGGGAAGCCGTGGAAGGACGTTACATTAGCGGTAGAGTAATGATTGAATTGCGCGTTGTGGCGCAGCAAAACGGCTGGAAAAACAAAGTGATTCGGGTAAGAGGTCCTAACAACAAATATTTTTCGGCTAAAGTAATAAGCAGGAATTTAGTTTTGCTAATGGAGTGAAAAGATGAAAAGAACAATTTTAATATTATTGGTAATCAGCGGCGTACTTGCGGCGCAGGATTTTAAGAAATACAAGCAATTTTCTCTGTTTACGGATGAAAAAGCCGCAAAGGTGGGGGACATTTTAACGATTTTGGTTCAGGAATCGTCCCGAGCGTTAAATAACGCAAAAACTTCCGCAGGCCGCAATAGCGATTTGGGGCTCTCCTTCAGCGGGAGCATGGGGGATACCAAGCTGCCAACAGTTGACGGTAAAGTTGGCACTACAAACGATTTTGGCGGAAAAGGGAGCACGGAATCGAACGGATTGGTTAGCACCAGAATTTCAGCCGTTGTGGACACAATATACGCAAACGGAAATCTTCACATTGTAGGCAAAAAGAAAATTACCATTAACGGCGAGGAGCAAATAATTAAAATTAGCGGCGTAGTAAAACCGACGGACATCATGGGAAACAATACCGTGGCTTCCTACAATATTGCCGACGCCGAAATTACAATAGAAGGCAGCGGAATGATTGACAGAATGCAAAGCCCCGGGTGGCTTACGAAATTGTTTCATTGGTTATTTTAGTTAAGGCGCTAAAATGAAAAGGAAAATTTTAACAATAATATTAACGATTATTCTGGCAAGTGGAATTAACGCCCAAAGGTTAAAAGATATCGCTTTCATTCAAGGCGAAAATTCAATTCAGCTATTTGGTTACGGATTGGTTGTAGGCTTGGCAAGGACGGGGGACAGTCAAGTTTCCAAATTTACGGTGCAGTCCATTGCCAGCATGCTGAAAAAATTCGGCATTACAGTGCCTGAAAGCGCAATTAGAACA
>JALWSN010000132.1:6862-7839 GCA_027080245.1 Ignavibacteriales bacterium
CAACGTTGCGGCGGTAATGGTTACCGCAACAATCGATGCCTTTTTGAAGCCCGGCTCGAAATTCGACGTTGTGGTTTCGTCGATTGGCGACGCGCGGAGCCTCCTGGGCGGAACTCTTTTGTTAACTCCGCTTACTGCTTACGGCGGTTCGGACGTTTACGCATTTGCGCAAGGTCCGCTTTCGGTTGGGGGGTTCGACTACTCCACGCCCACGGGCAGCAGAATAGCAAGAAACCACGTTCTTACCGGAAGAGTGCCACAGGGTGGAATAATTCAAGCAAGCGCTAAAAAATTGAACCTTGGTAACTCGAAAATCAAAGTCTTTCTTAAATCGCCGGATTTAACTACGGTAAATAATATTGTTCAGGCAATTAATCAAAAATTTAGCGGTAACATTGCCAAAGGAGTGGATCCTTCTGAAATTAATGTGAAAATTCCTTCACAATTTAAAAACGACCCGATTAAATTTTTCGCGGAATTGGAGGATTTAAACGTTCAATCCGACTATCCGGCAAAAGTTGTGTTAAACGAAAGAACGGGCACAGTTGTAGCGGGCGAAAATGTTAAAATTCGTCCCGTTACAATTAGCCACGGAGGAATGAATATAATTATTAGAAACTACCCGATAATTTCCCAACCGGGTGCGTTTTCCAACGGTAGAACAGTTGTAATGAACAACATGATTCCTTACGTGGTGCGGGATTCAACAAATGCCGTGGCAATCAACGGGGCTACTACGGTTCAGCAAGTGGCAAAAGCGTTGAACTCCCTCAAAGTTTCGCCTAGGGATATTATTGAAATTTTCCAGGCTTTGAAAGCTGCTGGAGCATTAATTGGAGATTTAGTAATACTTTAATTTGAAATGAACAAGGTTAATTTTAACATATCGCCCGAAGTTAAAACGCATCAAGTCCATTCGCACGGCAGGTTTACGACCGAGCAGAAGAAAAGATTAGCGAAAGCCGCGCAGGACTTCG
>JALWSN010000133.1 GCA_027080245.1 Ignavibacteriales bacterium
GTCGCAGGCAAATTCAATATCCACGGGCGTGGAAAGCTTCTCCTCCAGCGTTTTCAAAATCAAATCCACGTTTTCCAGAAAATCCGTTTGCCTGAAAAGAGTTTCGAAATTCGCCACGAGATTTTTAGGCTCGATGTTAAATCCCACATTCATTATCGGGCGAATCATCGTTCCGCTGATTTCTGAAAAAACATTTTTGAATTGCGGAAACCTGCCACCTGTTTCCTTCAAGAGCTTTTCGATTTCAATAGTCTCGAACTGATTTGTCTCCAGATTAATTACGTCCACGTACCTTGGGGAATAGCGAATAATTTCTTCGGGAGTAATGTTCACACGCAAACTTGGCTGCGCGGGCGCCGCAAGAATTGGGTAATCGTCGCCCAATCTGTCCACGGCTCTTGTGCCTAGCCCCGGCACAATTCTCACAAGTCCGTCTTCCCTTTTAATTCTGGGTGACCAGCGGAATTCGTTGTTGCTGAACGCCACACCCGCAAAAGCCGGCAAGTAATATTTACCCACTTGCGTTCCAACAACTTCCTGAATCATTATTCCCATCTCCTCGTGGAAATCCAGCAGACCCTTTTCCGAGCGGTATTCGATGGGGTCGGGTCCGAAAGTTGAAGCGTAGACCTCCGCCACGGCGTCCAGCAAAGCCGAAAGCCGTTCTTCTTTGCTACCGCGGTTGGCCAAAAACAAACTTTTGTACTTGCCCGAAAAAGCCGCGCCAATTTGGTCTTCCATTAAGCTCGAGCTGCGCACAATCAGCGGCTTGTCCCCCAAATCATCAAGCGCCATGGCAAGCCCTTTTATCATGTCCGGCGGGAAATCCGAATTCTTAAACACCTGAATAATTTGCGGGTACTCCAACCTTACTTCCTCGATGCTTTTGTACTTTTGTTCCAGCACGTCTTCCAGATCGTTAAAATGCATGAAGTTCAAAACGCCATCCGAGGCAATGTACCAGGTTTTCGGGCTTTTAATATTGAAAGTAATTCCAGCGGTTTCCTGCGAGCGTTCCAGGATATTCTTCGCAAGGAAAAGCCCGGCGCTCTTTCCGCCAAGCTTGCCGTGGCTCGAATGGGAAAAGACCATCTTGTCTATTAAACGGTAAAAATCCGTTATCTTAACATACTCTTTTGCGATGTTAATGTACTCCATCTGGTCTGTAAAGAACCTGCGCAAAAGTGAAACCCTCAGCCCCTTAACCACCGAAGGCGAAAGCTCGAACTTTTCCGGCGCAATGTGGTAATATTTACGGATTGCGTCGCTAATTTCGGTAAGGGAAGTCTCCTGATTCTCAAGGGCTTTAATCAATCCGCTCGAGCGGTCTTCCTTAACCCATTTTTGCACTTTGGCTAAAATTTCCTCGTCGTCGTAACTTTCGTTCGCCATTCCCAAAATGGCTTCGATGTACTCGTCGTAATCATTGATTATTTTTTTGCGCAGCGGTTTGTTTTCGTCGCCTACTTTCCTGCCGCCAAGCCCCTGCTGTTGCCCGCTGGAAAGCTCTAGCAGCTTTTGCGCGCCTTTTACGTTGTCCCAAACCAACTGGTGCAGTAGCTTCCGCAATATTCTGTGAAAAAGATGCGGCTCGGTTTTCCTGAGTAAATCCAATATTACCCGCCACGATTCCTTTGCGTGAACCTCCTGCCGCTCGAATATTTTTACCGAGGGAAACGCTTTTTTTAATTCCAGTTGATTGAAGTAAACTCCCAAACGTTCGGCTACGCTTCTTAAAAAATTTACTTCCTTTTGAGTGAACGCCCCTTTGAATTCATATGGGAATTCCTGCTCGTAAAACACAAATACTTCGCCAATATCTTCCTCTATTGTTTGTATCTTTTCCGAAATGACCCACGGTGTTTCTGGGAACGGGTGAAGCCTGAAAGTCTGCCCCCGGTAAATCAATTTACATTC
>JALWSN010000134.1 GCA_027080245.1 Ignavibacteriales bacterium
GCTCTACATGCCGACAACGCTTCCGGGGATTTCGATTACCAAAGCAAGAGAGCTTTTGCAGCAGACGGACAAAATAATTAAGTCGTTTCCAGAAGTAGAATCTGTGTTGGGAAAAGTCGGGCGGGCTGAAACGGCAACCGACCCCGCTCCCCTTTCAATGATTGAAACTACAATTCGTCTTAAACCGCAAAGCGAGTGGCGCGAAGGAATGACGCCTCAAAAGTTAGTTAATCAACTGGATGCCGCAATTAAAATCCCCGGTTTAACAAACGCTTGGACAATGCCGATTAAAACAAGAATCGACATGCTCTCAACCGGAATTAAAACTCCCGTAGGCATTAAGATTGCCGGTCCCGATTTAACCGTACTCGAAAGAATCGGGAAAGAAATAGAAAAAGTAACTAAAAAGATTCCAGGGACAAGATCCGTTTACGCCGAACGCGCAGCAGGCGGTAATTACGTTGATTTCGATATTGACAGAAACGCAATTGCCCGTTACGGACTGACTGTCGCAGACGTTCAGGATGTTTTTATGTCGGCTATCGGCGGAATGAACATAACCAAAACAGTGGAAGGTCTTGAGCGTTATCCTGTGAATTTAAGATACCAGCGGGATTACAGAAACAGCCTTGAAGAATTAAAACGTGTGTTAGTTCCCCTTCCGGGTGGCGGGAACATTCCGCTGAAACAGCTTGGGACTATCAGCGTAAAGAAGGGTCCGCCCGTGATTAAATCCGAAGATTCCCGCCCGAACGCGTGGGTTTACATCGACATTGAAGGCTCGGACGTAGGCTCTTATGTTAAGGAAGCACAAAAAGTAGTAAACGAAAAAATTCATCTGCCTCAAGGTTACTCTTTAATCTGGAGCGGACAATATGAATACATGGAAAGAGCTTCAAAAAAATTGGCAATCGTTATTCCTGTAACATTACTGCTTGTAATTTTACTGCTCTATTTCAATACAAAATCTTTTGTCAAAACCGGAATCATTTTGCTTGCACTGCCGTTTTCAATGGTGGGAGCAATTTGGTATCTCTACTTTGCGGGCTTCCACATGAGTGTTGCCGTCTGGGTTGGAATTATTGCCCTGCTTGGCGTTAGTGCCGAAACAGGCGTTGTGATGCTGCTCTACTTGGACATTGCTTTTGAAAATTGGCTAAAGCAAGGAAAATTAAAAACTCTCAGTGATTTGCGCGAATCAATTTTTGACGGTGCCGTTAAGCGTATTCGTCCAAAAATGATGACCGTATTAGTTCTCTTCTTCGGTTTGCTCCCGATTTTAATCGGCAGTGGAGCAGGAAGTGACGTGATGAAAAGAATTGCCGCACCAATGGCAGGAGGAATATTTACCAGTTTGATTATGGAATTAACAATTTTCCCAGCCCTCTTCTACATAATCAAGGGCAGGAAATTCAAAAAAGACGAAAGTAAAAATGCTCAAATAGAAGACAATCATCACAATCTAAAAAAGGTGTAAAATGGGATTTTTAATTCTCATTGGATTAGTAGCATTTGTGGTTTTCTTTATGGTCAGACGCGTAAATAAAATAAACAAAGGGAAAAGCTGCTGCCGTTAGAGCTTTTCCCAAAAAAAAGGAGTAAAAAAATGAAAGAAATTAAGGCATACATAAGACACGAAAAAGCTGAGATTGTAATTCGAAAGCTTGAGGAAGCCGGAATTACCGGAATGACTGTTCTTGATGCAAACGCTCTGGCTAATTGGGCTGACGAAGTATCTTTCAGCTACTCAATTAAATATGTTCAGAAATATTCAAGCGTTGTTAAAATAGAACTAATTTGTAAAAAAGAACAGCTTGACAAACTTGTAAACGTAATTGCAAAATACGGACACACCGGAAAAAGCGGCGACGGTTGGATTTTTGTTTCCGATGTTGAACTCGCAGTTCGTATTAAAA
>JALWSN010000135.1:0-4452 GCA_027080245.1 Ignavibacteriales bacterium
AATTCGAGGAATTTATTTAATGGCAATGTCCAACAAATTCGGTTACTTGCTGCTGACCACGGGAAACAAATCCGAAATGGCTACCGGCTACGCTACGCTTTATGGGGACATGTGCGGAGCGCTTGCCGTAATTGCGGATATTTACAAAACTCAAGTTTACAGGATAGCTAATTTTATTAATAGGAAAAAAGAAATCATTCCAATTGAAATAATTAAAAAACCGCCCTCGGCGGAATTAAGTCCTGACCAAAAGGACGAGGATTCTTTGCCGCCTTACGATTTTTTAGACAAAATTTTACAAATGTACTTGGAAGAGTACAAAGAGTTCAATGAAATTACTACAAAACTTGGAAAACCTGACGTAGTTAGAAAAGTTTTGCAGAATGTCGACAAAAATGAGTTTAAAAGAAAACAAGCCGCTCCGGCGCTGAGAGTTTCTCGTAAAGCTTTCGGCTACGGACGCAGATATCCAATAGTTCAAAAATGGAGAAGACCATGAGGAAGAGTAAAAAGCTAATTACCATTGCAGTTTTTGCTTTAATGTTTGTTGCGCAGAGCGCTTTCGCTCAGTTTGGAATGCTCAAGCAAGTTGTGCATGGAGATGTGTTCCTTTCGACAAATGCCGTTCATCCCGGCGGAGAATTTAAAATTGCCTTGAATTTAAAAATAGACGACAAATGGCACATTAACTCGGTTAAACCAAACGAGCCGGATTTAATTGCGAGCGAGTTGGTTATTGAAAAGCCGTTTGAAATAATTAAAAAAGAATTTCCCAAAGCAGAGAACTTAAAATTCAGTTTTTCCGACGTCCCTGTTTCCGTTTACCAAGGGAATATTCTTATTGGTGCGATCGTTAAAACGCCCGACACTATTAGCGTTGGCAAGCATAGCGTTAAAGTTAGCCTTAATTATCAGGCGTGCAACAATCTTTCCTGTTTGCCGCCTAATTCTTTTAGCAAAGTAATTGAAATAAACGTTGTTCCGGCGGGAACTGAAATCAAGCAAATCAATTCGGAGATTTTTAGCGGCTTGAAATTGGGCGGGGAGAATGCGAAAATCACAAGTGCTCAAAACGGCGAAAGCTCCTCCATTGGCAATACTCTGTCTTCAAGCGGTTTCCTGCTTAGCATTATTTTTGTTTTCCTTGGCGGATTAGCTTTGAACCTGACGCCTTGCGTCTACCCGTTAATACCAATTACCGTTGGATATTTCGGCGGTCAAGCTGGCGGTAGCACCAAGCATTTAGCATTTTTAGGAGCGCTTTACGTTCTTGGAATTGCTCTTACTTATTCCGTTGTTGGAGTCGTTACCTCCCTTTCTGGCGCTGTCTTCGGGGCGCTCCTGCAAAATCCGATTGTGATTATTTTTATTGTAGTTGTTTTTATTGCGCTTGGCTTAAGTCAATTCGAAGTGTACGAATTCAAACTACCCGACTCCTGGGCGATGAAAGCAGGCGGAGCTAAATCAGGCGGATTCGGAGCTTTCTTCATGGGGCTTACAATGGGAATTGTTGCCGCGCCCTGCATTGGTCCTTTCGTAATCGGACTGGTAACGTACGTTGCCGCCAAAGGCGATCCTTTGTACGGTTTTTTAATGTTCTTCTTCCTTGCGCTTGGTCTGGGAACGCCTTACTTTGTACTGGCTATCTTTTCCGGCAAAATTAAATCCCTGCCCAAAGCGGGCGACTGGATGAGAGGTGTTGAACACATTTTCGGATTGATTTTGTTTGGCGCGGCGGTTTACTTTTTAGCTCCTTTAATGCCCCGTAGCGTTCAACATTACATGCTGCCGGTCTTCGCGATTATTTCGGCAATTTACCTGTTGTTTATCGACAAAACGGCAAATAAAATTAAAACGTTTTTTACAATCAAAGTTATTTTTTCTCTGTTGATTTTTGCGGCTTCCGTTTATGCCCTCTGGCCTGCAAACAAGGGGGAAATTCCCTGGAAAAAATACACCCAAACCCGGTTCGAGGCTTCCCTGCAAAATCATCATAAAATGATTATTGATTTTTACGCAGATTGGTGCATTCCTTGTAAAGAGTTGGACGCTCAAACATTCAGCGACGCTAAAGTTATTAAAGCGGCGGAATCTTTCGACAATTACAAAGTAGACATGACCGAGTCCCTTTCGGAAGCTACGGAAAAGGTTCGTAAAAAATTCGACATTAAGGGGATGCCTACCGTGCTTATTTTTAATTCCGAAGGCAAAGAAGTTCAAAGAATTACCGGATTTGTTCCACCCGAAGAATTTTTGAAAATAATTAACAAAATTAAGTGATTTTTATTAAAAATTCATTGCTTAAACCGATAATGATAGTTATTTTATAGTGTAAAAAAAATTTAATTAATATGTGCTATTTTTTAACGGAAGACTAAAAATGGAAGAAAAAAAATTAGAACTGAAAGAACTTGACGACGTTACTGTGATGTTTGCCGGCGATTCAGGCGACGGAATGCAGCTAACTGGAACGCAGTTCAGTATTACCAGCGCCTTCGCTGGAAACGAAGTGGCAACCTTGCCCGATTATCCTGCTGAAATTCGAGCTCCCGCCGGAACCCTTTACGGAGTTAGCGGTTTTCAACTTCATTTCGGAGCTAAGGATGTTCACACGCCGGGCGACAGGCCCGACGTTTTAGTAGCAATGAACCCCGCAGCTTTGAAGAAAAACTTGCCCAACTTAAAGTCTCACGGAATTATTATTGTTAACAGCGACAGTTTCGACAAGAAAAACCTAAGACTAGCAAAATACGAAAGCAATCCCCTGGAGGACGATTCGCTTTCCGGCTACAGAGTTTACACCATTCCGATAACTTCTCTTACGCAGGAAGCTCTTAAGGATTCGGGGCTTTCAACCAAAGAGATTTTTCGCAGCAAAAACTTTTTTGCGCTTGGGTTAACTTACTGGCTTTTTAATCGTCCTCTGGAACCCACTATGAAGTGGATTGACGAGAAATTTGCCAAAAGACCAGATTTAGCCGAAGCTAACAAAAAAACTTTGAAAGCGGGATATTATTACGGCGACACAATTAATATTTTTACCACAAGGTACAAAGTTAAACCTGCCAAAATGCCCAAGGGCACTTACCGCAGTATTTCAGGTAACGAAGCCACGGCGTTGGGCTTTGTGGCGGCTTCCAAATTGAGCGGATTGCCTTTGTTTTTGGGTTCGTACCCCATTACCCCCGCTTCGGAAATTTTGCATTACCTTAGTAAATACAAAAATTTCGGAGTTAAAACGTTTCAGGCGGAGGACGAAATTGCTGGAATTTCGTCGGCAATCGGAGCTTCCTTCGGCGGAGCTCTGGCAATTACCACTACAAGTGGTCCGGGCTTAGCCCTTAAAACAGAAGCTACCGGCTTAGCCGTAATGGTAGAACTCCCGCTTGTAATTGTCGACGTTCAAAGGGGCGGACCGAGTACTGGTCTTCCCACAAAAACCGAACAAGCGGATTTACTGCAGGTAATGTACGGGCGAAACGGAGAAGCCCCGGTGGCGGTGCTTGCCGCTTCAACGCCAAGCAATTGTTTTAAAATGGCAATCGAAGCTTCCAGATTGGCTCTTAAGTACATGACTCCTGTTGTGCTGCTTACGGACGGCTACATTGCTAATGGCTCCGAACCGTGGCGAATTCCTCACGAGGATGAACTTCCCAAAATTAAGGTCGAAAAACGAACTGATCCCGAGGGATTCCAACCTTACTTAAGAGACGAAAATTTAGCCAGGCCATGGGCTGTTCCCGGCACACCGGGACTTGAACACAGGATTGGCGGATTGGAAAAAGCCGACATTACGGGCAACGTTAGTTACGACCCTGACAACCACGACCACATGGTTAGAACAAGAACTAAAAAAATTCAAAATATGCAGAAAGATATTCCACTCCTTAAAGTTGATGGCGACGAGCAGGGCGAATTGCTTGTTGTTGGCTGGGGTGGAACATACGGCTCTATCAAAGACGCCGTAGATTCCGCAAGAGAGGATGGTTACAACGTCTCTTTCGCGCATCTGCATTACATGAATCCTTTCCCCTCGAACTTCGAACAAATGTTAAGAAACTTCGACAAAGTGCTTATTCCCGAAATTAACCTCGGGCAGCTCGCTAAATTAATTAAAAGCGAATTCTTAATTGACGTAATACAATTCAACAGGGTAAGGGGCTTGCCCTTCAGGTCGTACGAAATAAAGGAAAAGATAATTGAAATTCTCGGAGGCAACAATGAGTGAAAATAACATAGATTCTCAAATCAAAAAATTAACGCCTAAGGATTTTGCGTCCGACCAGGACGTAAGATGGTGTCCGGGCTGCGGCGACTATTCAATTCTGGCGCAAGTTCAACGGGTAATGCCGGAAATAGGCTACAAAAAGGAAGATATTGTTTGGATTTCAGGAATTGGATGTTCGAGCCGTTTCCCTTATTACATGGCAACTTACGGTTTCCACTCAATTC
>JALWSN010000135.1:4462-7814 GCA_027080245.1 Ignavibacteriales bacterium
ATTCACGGAAGGGCACCGGCAATTGCCACGGGCTTGAAGATTGCCAGACCGGAACTTTCCGTATGGGTCGCTACCGGCGATGGCGATTTGCTTAGCATTGGCGGAAATCATTTTATTCACGCTTGCCGCAAAAATATTGATTTGAACATTTTGTTGTTCAACAATAAAATTTACGGCTTGACGAAAGGACAGGCTTCTCCTACTTCCGAGTTTGGAAAAGTTACTAAATCCACTCCTTACGGCAGTGTGGACAATCCCTTCAATCCCACTTCCGTTGCGATTGGGGCGGACGCCACTTTTGTTGCCAGAGCTTTAGACCGCGACGCAAAGCATTTGCAAAAAATGCTCAAACGAGCGGCCGCTCACAAAGGAACTTCTTTTATTGAAATCGACCAAAACTGCGTGATTTTTAACGACGGCGCTTTCTCTAAATTAACGGACAAAGAAACCAAAGACGACAACGTTGTCTACCTTGAGCACGGACAACCGTTGATTTTTGGAAAGAACAAGGACAAAGGCATCGTGATTGAAAACGCGCGTCCCAAAGTGGTTGATTTGAACGACGGCAAATACACTGTGGACGATTTGTGGGTTCACGACGAATTCGACGAAAACCCAATTCGCGCCTTTATTTTAGCGCACATGACCGACCATCCCGATTTGCCCACTCCGTTGGGCGTCTTCCGTGAAGTTCAACATCCAACCTTGGACGAAAGCATTCAGAAGCAAATTGACGACGTTACCAAAATGAAAGGCGAAGGCAGTCTGGAATCTTTGCTTTTCAGCGGTAATACATGGACTGTTGAATAATTTTAATTGGTAATTATTCTCAAAGCCGCCTTCCGGGGCGGCTTTTTATTTTTGCCAAAGGATATTGAAAAGGAAAGAGCTGCCACACAAAATCAGCAGAACTTTCGCGCAGCGCCCGCAGAGGTTTCACTCCAAAAAATAGTTGCAAAACGCCGGTTACTGAACTCTAATAACTGACGAAAGTTTTTGTAAGAAGAAAGAAATGAGTAGTAAATTAGCTTTTAAATCTTGATTTAATCCGAGACAATCTGTGAAATAATCTGCGGTAATCTGTGGTAAACAATCAGAAATAAAAATTCAAAAGTATTTTTAGTTAACAAGCTTCTTTCTTTCTCCGTCTCTTAGTCATTTCGTTTGTTTTTGGTTCTTAGTTCCTTGTTCTTAGTAGTGTTTTTTCAGAACATTGGTGATTAAATCAGCAATGCGCTCTTTGCGTGCAAACGGAAATTTAATTGAAATTACAATATTTCAGAATTTCAAAAAGAATTAGAATCATTCTTGACAAATTTGTCAAGATTAGCTACATTTCGTGTCGACAAATTATTTTTAAGGAAAAAAATGAGCGACGAAAATAAAACTATTGAAAACATTGCGGATTCCGAATACAAGTGGGGTTTTGTTACCGATATTGAGGCGGACGAAGCACCTAAAGGCTTGAATGAAGATATTATTAGATTCATTTCTCGTAAAAAAGACGAGCCCGAATGGATGCTCGAAATGCGTTTAAAAGCTTTCAGGCATTGGCAAACATTAGAAGAGCCAAAGTGGGCGAAGGTTCATTATCCTGAAATTGATTATCAGGATATTAAATATTATTCCGCCCCAAAGAAAAAACCCAAACTTGAAAGCCTGAAAGACGCGGACCCTGAATTGCTCAAAACATTTGAAAAATTAGGCATTCCGCTCGAAGAACAAAAAAGATTAGCCGGCGTGGCCGTGGACGCCGTTTTCGATTCTGTTTCCGTTGCCACTACGTTCAAAGAAACGCTGGAAGAACATGGTATTATTTTCTGTCCTATATCCGAAGCTATTAAAAATCATTCCGATTTGGTGAAGAAATATTTGGGTTCGGTTGTTCCATATACGGACAATTATTTTGCAGCGTTGAATGCAGCGGTTTTTAGCGACGGCTCGTTTGTTTACATTCCAAAAGGCGTTAGATGCCCAATGGAATTAAGCACTTATTTTAGAATAAACGCGCAAGAGACGGGGCAGTTCGAGCGCACGTTGATTATTGCCGACGAAGGCTCGTACGTTAGTTACCTTGAAGGCTGCACGGCTCCGATGAGAGACGAAAACCAGCTTCACGCCGCGGTGGTTGAACTTGTGGCGCTGGACAACGCCGAAATTAAATATTCAACTGTTCAAAATTGGTACCCGGGAGACAAGGAAGGTAAAGGCGGAATTTACAACTTTGTTACTAAACGCGGAATTTGCAAAGGCGTTAATTCAAAAATTTCCTGGACGCAGGTGGAAACCGGTTCGGCTATTACCTGGAAATACCCAAGCTGCATTTTACAAGGAGACAATTCGGTTGGAGAGTTTTATTCAATTGCCGTAACCAATAATTACCAGCAGGCGGACACAGGCACAAAGATGGTTCATATCGGCAGGAACACGCGTAGCACAATTATTTCAAAAGGCATTTCCGCGGGTCACAGCAATAATTCTTACAGGGGATTGGTTAAAATAGGCAAAACTGCGGAAGGCGCGAGGAACTTTTCCCAGTGCGACTCAATGTTAATGGGGAACAAATGCGGGGCGCACACTTTTCCTTACATTGAAGTCAACAATAAGAATTCTATTGTAGAGCACGAAGCTACGACTTCAAAAGTTTCCGACGACCAAATATTTTATTTGAACCAACGAGGCATTTCAACAGAAGACGCAATCAACATGATTGTAAACGGTTTTTGCAAGGAAGTATTCAACGAGCTGCCGATGGAGTTTGCCGTAGAAGCACAAAAGTTGCTAGCTATTTCCCTGGAAGGCAGCGTTGGTTAATTTTGTTAATTAAGTACGAAGGTGAAAAATGATTGAAATTAAAAATTTACACGCAACGGTTGAAGGCAAGAAAATCTTAAAAGGAATAAATTTGACCGTAAATAAAGGCGAAATTCATGCAATAATGGGTCCCAACGGTTCGGGCAAAAGCACGCTTGCAAACGTTTTGGCCGGTCATCAGGCTTACGAGGTTACCGAAGGAAGCGTAATTTTCGAAGGAAAAGATTTGCTTGAATTACCCGCGGAAGACAGAGCCCGAGAAGGAATATTCCTTGCTTTTCAATATCCGGTGGAAATTCCCGGAATAACAAACAACAATTTTCTGAAAACCGCCATTGACGAAATACGCAAATACAAAGGTTTGTCCGAGCTAACGCCCAAGGAATTCCTTGATTTACTGAAAGAAAAAGCGGCTGTTCTGGGAATGGACGCGGCTTTGCTTAGCAGGTCGGTAAACGTGGGATTTTCCGGCGGAGAAAAAAAGAGAAACGAAATTCTTCAATTGTTAATGCTTAATCCGAAACTGGCATTGCTGGAC
>JALWSN010000136.1 GCA_027080245.1 Ignavibacteriales bacterium
GCTTACTTTTAAGCATAGATCACCTGTAAAATTATTGCTAAAAAAAGAAAATTATGAGTGGTAAGATAAGGGAAAATAATTTTGAATGTTGAATGTTGAATGTTGAATTCTGAATGATAATATGAAAGAAGAAATGTTGGATGGTTGGATTATTGGATAAATGGATAGCAGATAACAGTGAGCAGTGAACAGATAACAGTGAACAGAAATTCTTAACCCGCCTGCCTCCTGACTGACGGCATGCAGGGCGGGCAGGTTCTTAATTTTTAATTCTTAATTGAATAAATCCGTGTTATATTATCTCAGCGTTCTGCTATTTCTAACAGCCTATCAACGGCATAGAGGGGATAAACGTCAACCTTATCATAACTTGAAAAATTTTCGAGTGAAAGGCGAATTCCTTTGGAGATTCTTTTTTCTTTCAAAAATATAAAAAGACTTTGCATCGAACCTTTTGTGCCGGACTTCACTTCAATAGGCAAAATCTTATTGTTTTTCACAATTAAATAATCCACTTCGGCGTTACTGCTTTTGGCTTCTCTGTGCCAATAATACAAATTAGTTCTTTTATATGGTGACTGATACTTTATTAATTCCAAACCGACAAACATTTCTGCCAAATTTCCTTTGTTGATTACTCTAAAGTCATCAGAAAGAATTATTTCACCAACGTTTAAGTCCAATAATTTCAATAATAATCCTGTATCAATTAAAAGCATTTTCCTTTTTTTCAAATTCGATTCCGCCCCTAAAGGTATTCCGTTAGCAGCGGAATGAACAACGGGAATTACTAATCCGGCTTCTATTAATAATTGTAATGCTTCTTTTGCCTGATTAATGTTGTTGATTTTAGCCTTCGCATAAACGAATTTTGAACCTGTTTGCCGGGCAACGAGCTCGAATATTTCACGCAGTCGAACCGACGGAACACGCTTTTTGTACTTGGCAAAATCATCATTGTATGTTCCAATTAAATCATTCAATACTTTCTGCATTGAGTTTAAATCCCGGGTTTCCAAATAAGTCGAAACCGCTTCAGGCATTCCACCAACAATAAGAAATTTTTTCAGATACCGCAATAATTTTTGATGAACCGGCGGGGTTAGACTTTTAGCAGGAGAAGCCTTCCTTTTGATTTCAATTAAATTCTCCTCCCCCATTGCAGTGAGAAATTCATTGAACGAGAAAGGATAAAGAAAAAGAGAGCTGATTCGCCCTACTCCAAATGTCGGTATTTCGGAAAGAGCAAACTCCAACAAAGAACCGGCTGCAATTAGGTGCAATTCAGGCATCTTTTCGTAAAAAAATCTTAGCGACTGAATTGCCGGAATGCAGGATTGTATTTCATCGAAAAAGAGTAAAGTTTTACCGGGAATAATAGGAACTCCGTAAATAGCTGTTAGGTTTTCACAAATTTCCTGCGGGAATAAATCGCCTTCGAAAAGGGTATGAATGGATTTTGTCTCTTCAAAATTTATTTCAATGAAATATTCAAATTTTTCCGCTAAATGCCGAACGGACTGGGTTTTACCTACCTGCCTTGCTCCTCTCAATAGAATAGGTTTCCGCTTTGGAGAATTTTTCCATTGTAGAAGTTCATCATCGATTTGTCTTTTAAAATAGCTCATAAAGAATTCAATTTATCCAAGGCAATGTTAAGCTATAATATTAATTTTTACAAGGCAATAATAAGCAATATTTGGTATTTTTACAAGGCAATAAAAGAGAATTATGAATTATGAATGTTGAATTATGAATGGTAAATGAAGGTTAAAAGGGGAAAAGGTTCGGAGGTGCTGAAGTGAACGGACGAAAAGAGACGAAGAGACTTAGGGACGAAGAGAAAAATAGAATTAGAGACAAAACTTTTTACTTTTGACTTTTTACTTGAATATTCCGTGT
>JALWSN010000137.1 GCA_027080245.1 Ignavibacteriales bacterium
ATCGTTCACACTGCGCCGGAATTTACTTCCCTCTGCCCCAAAACCGGGCAGCCGGATTTTGCCACATTAATTTTGGAATACGTTCCGGACAAGTTGTGTGTGGAGTTAAAATCTTACAAACTTTATTTGAATTCTTTCAGAAACGATGGAATTTATTACGAGAGCGTTACTAACAAAATTCTGGACGACCTTGTAAAAGTTTGCAAACCCCGCTACATGAAGTTAACGGCTAAGTTTAACGTTCGCGGCGGCATTAGCAGCGTTGTTGAGGTGGAATACGGGAAGAAATAATTAACAAAAGGTGTTAAAATTTCTTAATTTGATTGAAATAATCTTTTAAAACGAGGAGTTAAGACATGGCTAAGAAAAAAGTAATTAAGAGAAGTTGGGCGGAGCCCTTTAAGATTAAAGTGGTTGAGCCGATTAAAATGACTACGCGGGAATACCGCGAGAAAGCGGCGAAAAAAGCCGGCTACAATACCTTCTTGCTTAAATCTGAAGATGTGTACATCGATTTGCTGACGGACAGCGGCACAAACGCAATGAGCGATTACCAATGGGCTGGAATGATGATTGGAGACGAGGCATACGCGGGCAGCAAGAATTTTTATTATTTGTGGGACAACGTTAAAAAATATTACGGAATGCCCTACATGGTGCCAACGCATCAGGGCAGGGCGGCTGAACACATCCTGTCGCAAATTTTAATTAAGTCCGGCGATTACATTCCCGGCAATATGTACTTTACTACCACCCGATTGCATCAGGAGCTTGCCGGCGGAACGTTTGTGGACGTGATAATAGACGAAGCGCACCAGGCTCAAAAAGAACATCCCTTCAAGGGTAACATCGACTTACAAAAACTTGATGACTTAATTAAAAAAGTTGGCGCTAAAAAAATTCCTTACGTTAGCATGGCGGGTCCCGTAAACATGGCGGGCGGGCAGCCGTTTTCGATGGCTAATTTAAAAGAAGTGAGAAAATTAACAAAGAAACACGGAATTAAACTTTACTTCGACGCAACGCGAGCTTGCGAAAACGCTTATTTTATTAAGGTTCGGGAAAAAGGTTACGCAAACAAATCAATTGCTCAGATATTAAAAGAAATGTGTTCTTACTTCGACGGCTTGTGGGTTAGCGCTAAAAAAGATTTAATGGTTAACATCGGCGGGTTTTTAGCCACAAGAAGCAAGAAGGTTTTTGAAGCCGCGCGCAATATGGTCGTGGTTTACGAAGGCTTGCACACTTACGGCGGTTTAGCAGGGCGCGACATGGAAGCAATGGCTCGGGGAATTGAGGAGATGGTAGATTTCGACAATATCAGAGCGCGCATTGGGCAGGTGGAATACGCCGGTAAAAGATTGGCTGAGTTCGGCGTGCCTTTCGTTAAACCGGTTGGCGGACATGCAATCTTCCTGGACGCGAAAAGATTCTTGCCGCACATTCCTCAGGAAGAATTTCCCGCTCAAACTTTAGCGGCGGAAATTTACATCGATTCGGGTGTTAGAGGAATGGAGCGAGGAATTGTTTCCGCCGGACGGGATCCCAAAACCGGCAAAAACCGCCATCCCAAATTGGAACTTGTGCGCTTAACATTCCCGCGCCGCGTTTACACCCAGGCGCATATCGACGTTATGGTTGAATCCGTGGCTTCGGTTTACCAGGATAGAAAAAAAATCAAAGGATTGAAAATGATTTACGAACCGAAATATTTAAGATTCTTTCAGGCTCGGTTCGACAGACTTTAACCCTTTGCCAATCGCGCCGCTTATGCTTAAAACGTAAGCGGCGTTTTTTATTGCCGGAATTTTTTTCTGGCCGATGAGCACGAAAAATATTTCGCGTAGGCAGGAACTATTGAGCTTTGCAATTTTAAGAAGTCAAGGAATCTTGAAGGAAG
>JALWSN010000138.1 GCA_027080245.1 Ignavibacteriales bacterium
TTGGCTATTCTTTCGCTGCGGCAGCCGCTGCCGGTTTTCAGATGTCCCGCTCCGACGGCTACGGTTAAATCCGCAATGAAAGTGTCCTCTGTTTCGCCGCTGCGGTGAGAAACAAAGCAATTGTAATTGTTCGAATAAGCCAAGTCGATTGTCTGTAAAGTTTCCGTTACAGTGCCAATTTGATTTAGTTTAATTAAAATGGAATTCGCCACGCCATTGTCAATTCCTTTTTGAAGAATTTTTGGATTAGTGCAAAAGATGTCGTCGCCAACCAATTCAATTTTGCCGCCTAATTTGTTGGTAAGCGTTTTCCAGCCGTCCCAATCGTTTTCCGCCATTCCGTCTTCCAGTAAAATAATTGGGTAGGCTTCTGTCCATTTTTCCCAGATTTCAACCATTTGCTCTGACGAGGCAAGGTGATTGTCCGATTTGAAGAATTTGTAAAAACCGTTGTCCCACATTTCACTTGTCGCCGGGTCAAGGCAAATGGAAACGTCCTGCCCTGGTTTGTAACCTGCTTTAATGATGGCTTCGGTAATCACTTCCACGGCTTCTTCGTTGGATTTCAAGTTCGGAGCGAATCCGCCCTCGTCGCCAACACCCGTAGAATAACCCTTTGATTTCAGAATATTTTTCAGAGTGTGGAAAACTTCCACTCCCATTCTGATTGAATTATTGAACGAATCGGCGTTGTGCGGGGCGATCATGAATTCCTGAAAGTCGACGTTATTGTCTGCGTGCTTGCCGCCGTTAAGCACGTTCATGCAGGGAACGGGCATTAAATACTTGTCTTTTTTAGCAAGGCTTTCGTAAAGAGGCAAGTTGTTTGCATTAGCCAACGCGCGTGCGAAAGCAAGCGAAACGCCTAAAATAGCGTTTGCGCCGAATTTAGCTTTGTTGGGCGTGCCGTCGAGTTCAATCATTAGATTGTCCAGCTCCTCCTGAGTGGCAAAATCTTTGTTCAAGATATTTTCCGCAATTGGTCCGTTAACGTTAGCTACGGCTTTCAATACGCCTTTGCCGTGAAATTTAGTAGGGTCACCGTCGCGCAGTTCAACCGCTTCGCGCTCGCCCGTGCTTGCCCCGGAAGGCACCATTGCCCTTGCAAAAACGTTCCCTTCCAATTCCAAATCCACTTCAACAGTAGGATTTCCTCTCGAATCGAGAACTTGTCTTCCGTGAACTTTAGTAATCTTCATTTCTTCACCCTTGTTTATTTGTGATTTTGTTAATTGTAAAATTTCTAAGAACCGAAATAATTCAGCAGTATTTCAACAGCGGATTTTTCTTCTTCGGTTAATTCCTCGGTATTTTGGTAATTGTGTTTTTTAATGAAAGAGCGCAAATTGTTTTGAATTTGTAAAATCTTTTTACTATGCGAATCTACAAAATATTTCAGATTATTTTCATCCTTGATTTCGGAAATCAGCAAAATAAAATGGTTTCTGCAAAAAAGCGCGTCCGAACCGGAAAAGACTTCGCGAAATTCCTCGTCGGCGGCTATTTTAATTATTTCGTGAACGTAAAACAGAGCAGTTTTGGCTTCGTTTTTGCAGATGAAACATTCGTCGGAGGTGCTTAGCGATTCAATTATTTTCCTCTTTTTCCATTTGAGCGATGATTTAACTTTCAAAATATTTTGGCTGTCAGAATTAAGTAAATCTTCTACGCGCTCAAAATTTTTGATTTCGCGAGAAATTACCGTTTCGTAAATGGCGGCAATGTTCAAACCGTCGCTTCCAGCGGAACTTTCAATTTCTTTTAATTGATTGGAATGTCTTTTGCAAAATCCCATTGATTTCAAATTACGTTTGTGAACTTCGGCGTCGGAAGGGCATTCTCTCAACAAGAACTCGATGTATTTTTCCGTGGATTTTTCAACGATATTGCAAATTGGACAACCGCCGCTCTGCAAAGCCTTTTTGATTGCGCTCCAGCTTAAGCCTCTCTTGAACGATTCAAATTTTTTTAAGTTGGATTCCAAATTACTCATCCTTTAATTTGAGAAGCGATTCCCCTTTGTAAAGTTTAGGATGTTTTGGATTGGTCAAATCCCTTACGTCCTGCGTGTAAATTACGTTAATTGAAATGTTTTTGTTTAATTCCGGAAAGTTAAAATTTCCATTTGGATTTTCATTTTTCAAGTGAAGCTCAAGTTCCTTTCTGTCGAAAAATATTTTCCCGCAAATTCCGCAGCGGTACTGCCTGCCGCTAAGTGTTTCAATTGCAAAAGGAACGCCGTCTTTGGTTCTGAATTTAGCGGTAAGTTTTAATGCGGACATTCAAACTCCTAAAATATTTACGGATAACCCACGTTCTGAAAAATTAAAATTACGCGGGGTTAAATCAGGAGTTATTATTCCATTTGAAATTGGAAAATTAAAGCGAACTCCATCGCTTGTGCAAAAATATTAAATTGCGGCAAACTTACCAAAACATTAGGGGAAAATATGTCAAAAATTTTTAAACGTAACGGTTAACCTCAATGCGTTTGGAAAAAAGCTTAACAATTATGCTGTATTGAATAAGCGGTAGGCAAATTAAACAACCGGAAAGGGGGGAGAATTTTAAAGTCTTAAGTCTTGAGTAATAATTCTTAAGCAGTAAATTCAACAGTTTAAAGTTGTTTTGGTTTTTGGTTCGTGGTTGTGGATTTGCCGCAAACAAGAATAATAATTATGAATGTTGAATTATGAATTATGGAAAGGTTCAAAGGTTCAGAGGCAACGACAAATTCGTATTGATTAAAACTCGTTACTTAAGAATATTAATATTCCAAATAGCACCATCCCGCCTCTCATTTTAGGAGGATAATCCGTCGTCTCCGCAGTAATGTGGGATTTCGCATGACGACGGTGAGACAAGTCCGCCTACGTATGTGCATCGCTTTGCTTTGGCGCGATAAGTTGAATGAGTAATTGGGTGGGACATTGAGGGGAGTACCAAAAAAGTATTTTAAATTTTAATTAAATTCTAATAGCTCAAACCTTATTTTTGAAACTTAAACCTTAGTAAAATAAAACGCGCAAAAACTCAAAAACCTTATTAGCTTATTTCCAAAGGTTAAAACATCAGAACATTAGCAGTAAGAATTCTCAATCTAATCATCCATTGTTCTAATCATCCAACTTGTCACGGCGTAGTTCGCAGAAAGCGGAAATCTCAAAAAAAAAACCGCCCGGAGGCGGTTCAAATAAGAAAAGGAGGTTCCTAAAATGAAGATGTTCGTTTAATCTTTTTTCTTTTTAATTTTCAAGTAAAACAGAACAATAAATACTAAGAAAATCAAAGTAGCCGCAGCGTAACCGTTTCTGCGAAAAGAATATTCTCGAATCTCGCTATCGGCTTTTTTAATAGCTTTGCGCGCAGCCTCAATTCCCGGTTTGACTTTAGCTTTAACTTTTGACGAATCGAAAGTGTGCACTTCGGTTCTGCTTTGAACAATAGCTTGGTGAGCTTCTTTAAGAGAATAGCTAATATCCAAATCGTCCATTCCGAATTTCCGGACCTTAGCAAGTTTTTCTTTAGCTTGTTTAATCAACGTATCCAATTTAGTTAAACTGGAATGAATGCTTTTGGCAACATTGTAGCCTTCGTCCCCTTCGTCGTGGCATTTAACGCAAAAAGCTTTGTCGGAAGTCCCCACAAAATCATCTTGGGGCTTAATTATTTTGTGGTTGCTATGGCATTCAACGCAGCCGTGATAGCCAAGTTCTTTCCACGCAACTCCCATTTTGGAATTCATAAAATAATTCATATTGTTTACATGGCATTCTCCGCAAACAAGATCAATTGATTTAACGCCAGGAGGAACTGCGCCATGATTTCCGTGACAATCGTTACAAGCCGGCGCGCCAGTGTCTTTTTTTTCGAGCAAATCTTTACCGTGAACGCTTGCTTTGTAATCATTGTAAACATTGGGGTCAAGACCGTATTTTTTTGCCAATTCCTTGTTGCCGTGGCACTTGTCGCATGTTTGCGGCACGTTAACGGCGTAAACCGTTGAACGCGGGTCGTTAGGCGGCAGAATTGCATGTGCTGTGTGGCAATCCGTGCAAGCTGCTACGTCCGTGTTGCCTTTTTTTAATTGCATTCCGTGAACGCTTGTGAAGTACTGGCTAACTTGGTCGGTTTCCATTCTGGGATTGTATTTTCTCATGAATCTAATATCCGAATGGCATTTGCCACATAATTTTGGAATGTCCTTTTTAGCGGGTACGCCGATAAAGCCTTTTTTCTTGGACATTGCCACGGCGTCGTCGTCGGAAGTAGGATCGCCGCCGTGACAGCTTGCGCAAGTTAATCCCGCCGCCAAGTGAACGTCGTATTTTTTGAAATCTTCCGGCAAATTTTCGTTTTCGGTATGGCAGTTTAAACAAGTGTTTTTTACTTTCGTATCGGATTTCTTATTAGCCGTAGTTGCCGCGTAATTTACCGAAGCAAACGCGAAACTTATGGTAAAAACAAGCGTTATTATTCCTATTAATTTTTTCATTTTTCGCCTCAAAGAATGTAACCTAATATTGTAAGGACAACCATGTAAACAATTATAAAAATACCAATTAGAGCTTGCGGTGTAATTTTAGCCTGTGGTTTGTTCTTGAAGGGAATGAAAGGGAACAACATCCAAAGCAATCCGCCAAGCCCGAAAGCTAAAATACCAACAAGCTCGCCTTCCAGGAATAAAATATGCCCGGGCAGGAATTTCAAAGTCTGGAACATGAACAGGAAGTACCATTCGGGTTTGATCCCTGCGGGAGCGGAGGAGAAGGGATCGGCTTTTGGTCCTAATTTCCAGGGGAAATAAACCGCAAGGAAGATTAGAATATTAAAAACTACCAACCAAACCAGAAAATCGCGCAAAGCAAAATCGGGAAAGAAGCTAATATATTTTTTCTTTTCTTCCGGCAGCGCTTTGAAAGATTCCGGTTCGTGCATTCCTTGTTTTTGAATGAACAAAAGGTGAATTCCCACAAGGGTTAAAATTAAAATTGGCAGCACTGCAACGTGAATGGCAAAGAATCGGGAAAGAGTTGCTCCGGTTACGTCTTCGCCGCCGCGCAGCAAGAATTTAATAGGCTCGCCAATTACGGGAACTACGCCAACAATTTCGGTTCCCACCTTGGTTGCAAAAAACGCCAAATCGTCCCAAGGGAGCAAATAACCGCTAAAGCCGAATCCTAAAGCCAGAGCAAGCGCAAGGAAACCTGTAACCCATGTGAGCTCTCGCGGTTTTTCGTAAGCACGCGTGAAAAATACGCTGAACATGTGAAGAAATGCGGCGAAAATCATTAGGTTTGCCGACCAACTGTGAACGCTGCGAATTAGCCAACCGAAATGAACTTGCGTTACAATGTAGCGCACGCTTTCGTACGATGAATTTTCACCTGGTTTGTAATACATTAAAAGTAAAATTCCGGTAATAATTTGAACCGTGAGAAGGAATAGAGTAATTCCTCCAAAATAGTACCAAATGGAATGTTTGTGAACGGGAACTTTTTTGTGAGCGATAAACTCTTTTAACGAACTTGTATCGTACCGTTCGTCAAGCCATTTGTCAATTTTTGTAATAATTTCCTTCATTTTTAACTCGGTTGTGTGATTATTATATTATCGTTAACTATTTTTACTGTGTATTCTAATAAAGGTCTTGGCGGCGGTCCGGAAATATTTCTTCCGTGAAGGTCGTATTTTCCGTTGTGGCAAGCGCACCAAATTAAGCGTAAATCTTTCCTGTATTGCACAATACATTGCAGATGGGTGCAAACGGCGGAAAGAGCGTGGAAGGCGCCCTTCTCGTCTCTAACTAAAATAACGGGCTTCCTGCCGAACTTTTCAATTTTGTAAGAATTTATCGGAAAAGACGATGCTTTGCCCGCTTTGATTGAGTTTACTTTAGCCTGAACGTTTTGGGGTGGAATTAAGTAGGAAATAACTGGGTAAAAAATAGCGCCCAACGCTCCCAAACCTGTTACGCTAAGCAAAAAATTCAGAAATTTTCTTCTTGTTGTGTTCATTTTATAATTCCATTACATTTAATTTTACAAAAATATATTATTTGTTCCTAACAAAATTTGCTAAATTTAAAATATTATTCAAGCCTATTTTATTGCTTTTTTTTATCTTAATAAGTCTTTTTTAATGTAAAATATTATTTTTTTGTTCGTCGGATGTTTTTTTATTAAATGTAGCCTGCTTACTCTGAATATGATTAGAGATGCTTGCCATAATTTCAAAAATCAAACAAACGAAAATAAAAATTCGAGTCGATTTCTCCAAATTGTTTATTATATTTATCAATTAAATTTTTTTCAGATTCTTAATATGAACTATGGCTACTCTTTTTAAAAACTTTAGTAGAATCTTAACGCTTCAAAACGAAAAAGGCTATTTATTTAATTTACCGGAAGAAAAAAATCTTTCTATCTTGAACGATTTTTCAATTGTTGTGGAAGAAGGAGTCATTAAGGATTTTCTGCCGAATTCAAATATTATCGAAGCAAAATTTGAAAAGGTTGTTGATTGCAGAGGCAAATTAGCCTTGCCCGGATTTGTTGAATGCCACACGCATACAGTTTTTGCAGGTTCCCGGGGCGATGAATTTAAGTTGAAATTGCAAGGAGTGGATTACGAAGAAATTGCCAGAAGAGGCGGTGGAATAATCTCCACCGTAAAAGCCACGAGAAAAGCAAGCGAAGAAGAGCTTTTGAATCTGGCAAAACCAAGGGCATGGGAATTTATTTCGCAGGGCGTTACCACGTTGGAAATTAAAAGCGGTTACGGATTGGACTTCGAAACGGAAGTAAAACTTTTGCGCGTAATAAATAGGTTGAACAGGGAATTGCCGATTGAAATTGTTCCCACTTTTTTGGGTGCGCACGCTTACCCGCCCGAGTTCAAAGAGAATCATTCCGACTATGTTAAAATTTTAACCGAGAGGGTGATTCCTTACGTCGCTCAAAATAACTTAGCCCGTTCATGCGACGCTTTTTGCGAGCTGACGGCTTTTTCTCCGGAGGAAGTAAGGCTTGTTTTTGCTTCTGCAAAGGAACAAGGAATGAACTTAAAATTACACACCGACCAATTTAATTCGATTGGCGGAATCGACGTTGCTTTGGAATTTAACGCTCGGAGCGTGGAGCATCTGGAAGCCGTAACGGACGATGCACTCCGAAAGCTGAACGGGCAAGAAATTGTGGCGGTTTTACTTCCGGGGGTTTCTTTTTTCCTGAAATACCAATATGCTCCGGCTAAAAAATTAATTAAAAACAATGTTCCCGTTGCGTTTTCAACGGATTTTAATCCCGGTTCAAGCCATATTTTGAATTTACATTTAATAATGCAATTAGCGACTTTCGAAATGAATTTAACAGCCGAACAAATTTTACCCGGCGTAACAATTAATGCAGCGCGGGCGCTTGGTTTAAGTCACGAAATTGGTAGTTTGCAGATTGGTAAAAATGCCGACTTTGCAATTTTTGAAGCCAAGGATTATTCGGACATTATTTACAACGTTGGCAGGAATCTTTTGGTTTACACAGTTAAAAAAGGTAATTTGGTCTACTCGAAAATTAGAAATTAAGAATTTGAAAGAGGGAATGAATGAACGGGAAAGTTGTTTTTGCAGAAAGTTCCGATTTCTTGATTAAGGCTCTCAAATTTTTGAAATCCAACAGAAAAATCAATTACGGGAACATTACAAATCCAATTGAATTAAAACGATTGCAAAACGCGACAACGCAAATAGACCTTTATTTTGAAGACATCAGAGA
>JALWSN010000139.1:0-6908 GCA_027080245.1 Ignavibacteriales bacterium
TTTTAAATCAATGCAATGTCAGTCAGGGTTCTCTCCCACCCCATCCCTATTAGCATTTGTGAAAGTATTAAATTACGTAAACCTTTCCCCTCGGGGAGGGGAAAGGTTTGGGATGGGGTGGTTGGTTGCAAATAGAATTTTTTAGAAAGAGTTTTTGTCCAAAACGCATTCTCATTCAATTTATTTTGGACAGATGTGCGAACTGCTACAGTTATTTAAAAAAAGTAAAACTTTATTTGCTAATTAATATTGCAAACGTTAATTTGCTTTGTGTAATTTAGATTATTGCGTTAAAAGGGAAAATAATTAGTTCCGTGTTTGCGGGGCTAATAACAATAAAATAAATTTGAAGGCGCCATAATGTTAAAGGACATAGTGGGGGCGCGCAATTTGGCGCACAGCCACTTTATAGGTTCATTTTTTCAATCCCCGTTGAAACGTCAATATCAAATTAACGTTAGGGCGCAGACCTTAAAGCTTTTCTACAGCGGGGAAAACCTTACACGTTCGCAAGACATTAAAAAATTCACAGCTTTTCCGAATTCTCTAAAATCGCGGCAACGTTATTTTTACGTCGACAAACTTGGCGCGGGAAATTTTCCTCTTCGCGCTTACTCCTCACCCGTTGTAAACAAATCAATATTACAAGTTTTAAATAAAATTCAAAGCGGAAATAACTTTTATTTATTCGTTCGAATTAACCCCGCTAAAACTAAAAGCGGCAAATATTTCCCTTCAGAGTTTAACCTCTCTCAAAATTATCCCAACCCTTTAGGGTATAAAAGGATAACTCCTTCAACAACAATTCAATTTTCCATTCCACAAGCCGGAAACGCGATAATTGAAATTTGCGATGCTCTCGGAGAAAAGGTCACAACTCTGTTAAACAAATTTCTCGCTGCGGGTAAACGCCAGTTAAGTTTCCGCAGCGGGGCTACCGGGCGGCATTTGATTCTTTATTGTTCGTTACGGCAATTTGATGGAATTACAAAAATTGATTTTGCTTAAATAAAAATTCGTTTAGGAAACAATTAATTCACGGTTTGCTAAACCGTTAGGAGAAGAAAATGCATCATTACGTGAAAGCGGCGCTGATCATTTTTCTTTTAAGCGTATCTTTCCTTTTTGCGCAAAATTCCAAATGGACTTACAGAACTATGTTCGTAAAAGACGGGGAAGTTAAGGTGCGCGCCGAAGAAAACGAAAGCGCAAAAGTTACAGGCAAAGTCTATTATTTAGACAAAGTAATAATCGTAAAAGACAATAGGCTGCCCGTTCGTTTCGGCTGGGCAAGAATTGTTTTCCCTGTTCGCGGTTTTTTGCCTGTCAAATCTTTAATTACACCGGAAGAAAAACGAGCTCTCGATATTCGTTTTGGGAACAAACCGCGGGAAGAGCTAAAACAAAACTGGGAAATAATTACTAGAAAGTGTAAAAATGAATTCAATTTTGTCAAAACCCTGCCATTCAACGCTTCCCAGACGGTGGGGGTTTTAAAAGAAGGGGAAACCGTCTTGCTTTTAATTGAGAAAGACGTTCCTAACGCTTTGTGGGTAAAATCCCTTTACCCTTTTGCCGGATTCGTAAAATACGATGATATTAATTGGGAAAAAAATAATTTTGTTCTTTCGCTCGCCTTTTTTTACAGCGCCTTAGACATCCCCTACGAAAAGAACCTGTCAAAAAAGAAAAATCCCATTGGAGGCTTTATTACTTTTGGCAGAGCTAATTGGTTTATTACCCCCGGCGTTGGTGTGTTGTTATCGCAATCCCATTCGGAAATGTTTTTACTTAAAACTCAGCTTTTTTCTGTTTTCTTGAACTTACATGTTCTAAGACTTTTTAACGATCACTTGGATTTTTTCGGAACGCTTGGCGGAGGTTATTGGCTTGCAAGTTTTGAAAATGCCAAATACCCTAACATTCCCGAATATTACCCGCTTCTTAAAACAAAGGGATTTGCGTATTTAGGCGGCGGAGGGTTCGACGTTAATTTCTGGAATTTATTCATCGGAGTTCAATATCTGTTTTGGAACTCTCCCAAAGAGGCCGTTTTCGGCGAAAAACCAAAACCCGGGGATTTGACAATGCAGTACAAATTGTTCCCCGGCGCAAATCTACTTAACGTTGCAATTGGTTACAGAATTAATTTTTAATAATTAGGAAAAAAAATGTCAAAGAATATTAAATTGACGCTTAGCCTCGTAACGCTGATTATTTTGGTTGTGGGCTTAACTCAATGCACGAAAGAAAATTTCGTTGAACCTATTGACCCGTTCAAAGTGGAAGCGCTGGAACCCCAACCGGCTAACTTTACTTTGGGCGGCGGGGGGAATGCAATTGTCCTTAAAGCGAATCGCCCTAATGTCGTTTCAAGGCATAGGGGGGTGTCGTCCGGTACGGGGGCGGACACGTTAAACGTGGTAAGGATTCGCGGCACCCTTTACGTTAAAAACTCAAAATATGGAGACATCCGTTTAACTAACGGGGATTTCAACCTTTTTGCAAAAGACTCCAAAGATTTTGACAACAATGTTTTTACGGACTTTAAAGGCTATGCTGTGTTCAATATTCCCAATGAGGGGATATTTAAGTATTTTAACTTTCCCGAAATGATGACAATGCCGGTTGGAGTGAAAAAAGGAAGCGATTTTGAAACCGGAAGTTTTGAATGGCCTGTTAACCCCGACCGTTATTATTTTTATTACGAAAACCCCAATCCTTTTCCGATTAACATTTCAAGCTCCTCGCTGGAAAACATAAAGAAAATGGCAATTGACCCGTCAGACCCGTCCTTTTTTGTGCAGGGGGATCTTGATAACACCGTAATCGGAAGTATTAGCGACGCGGGTATTGCCTTTTCGGCTCAAGGATTTATTCCTTTCACTCCTTTGGTAAACGAACCTGAAATGCCAATGTATCCCTTTAACGGAAATATTTACCTCAGCGGAACAATCCCTGTAATGGATTATCCGGTTTCTGTTTCGGGCGAAGCGGTGGTTAAATTTAATTCGGATGTCGATACGGACGAAAAGAATTTCTTTTCCGGGAAAAATTCCGATTTTGCCCTTGGGATTAACGGGAAAGTGAATCTTGATGACTCGAGACTGGATTGGCTGGGAGTGGAAGTTACGCTCGGAACCGCAACCGCAGAACTGGCTATGAAGAGCGACGGGACAACAAAATTTAGGTTTGTAGGTCTGCTGGAAGATCCGCCGGTTTCCGTCAGCGATTTCATTAAACAAGTAATTACAAAAGACTACAACTTCCTCGATTACTTATCCCCTTACCAAACAAGGGAAATTTTTTACGGCTCAATAGGCTCGAGTCTTTCCGATTGGTCCATGGGCTTTAAAATGCAAACCTACCTTAATCTTCCGAATTTCTCAATTGATATGGGACATTCGGACTTTTACATTGATCCGACTGTGATGAAATTTTCGGGGGAGACTGTAATTGCCGGTTTTCAAAGAGTAGGCGTAAAAGGAATTGTTCATGACAACGGGGAATTTTATTTTACAGGCTACGCTAAAAACAGTTTCTCGGCTTCGTGGCACAGCCTTTCCCTTCATTTCAAAATGAGCATGGACGTTACTCTTGCGTATGCCTCCGGGGTCGTCTCTTTTGATGGAAGGGTAGTATTGCGCGGAAGGATTTCGTTTAGTATATTTCACGCCGGTTTTAAACTTAAAGCCAGCGTTTCAATCCATTCCGACGGTTATTTCAAGGTTTGTTTTTCGATTGGGATAGGAAGATTGGGATTTGATGTTTGTCTTAGATACCATCCAAACGGAAAAGCCGGGAAATTTTATCATCCCGAAATGCGTTACACAAGAATACCTCTTGCACAGGTGCCCATGGAGAATAGATTTCCGGCCGAGAAATAACCGCGCAGGTTCTTTTAAAATAAGGAGAAATAAAAGTGATTAAAAAATTTGTTTTTTTCGTTTTAACCCTAACTTTCGTATTCCTTTCTCAAAGGTGTAAAACAGTGGAAGAGGAACCGGATTACACTTACTCGATTGACTCCGTCTGGTGGTCCGATTCAATCGACGCAAACCACGACGGGTTTACTTCCTACCGTAGGTTAAATTTAAACGTTCATCTGAAAGAGGACGTTTCCCGTCCCATAAGGGCGCGGGTTTTTTACCAACCGGTTGAAGCTTCCGAATTTACGTTTTATGCCTTTTCGAAAAAGACCCTTGCGGTGGGAAAGGACAAAGACAATATTCTCGGCGTTTCAATTGGAAGCCCGAACAAAGAACTTGAGCGGGGCGCCTATAACTTTAAAGTTGAAATTTACGAAGAAGGCGGCAGCCGCCTGGAAGCCGTAACCGGCAAGAAGGACTCCCTGACTCTTTACAACAACGCTTTCGAAAAAACGGAAACCGACAATAATTACTCTCTAAACGTTTACTGGCGGGACGCTTTTGACAACGACAAAGATGGCTATTGGAGCCGCGCTTATTTGGTTTTAGACGCTAACAACGACGCTAACGTAACAAGAAATTTGGAAGCTAAGATTTATTACAAACATTCGTCGGAGACGGAATATTCCAAGGATAGCCTTTATGCGGACGTAAATTTTACAATTACGAACTCCTCGCAGGACGACAGCGTTTCCGTTCCGATAGGAATAGCGCCGAACGATTTTGCCCACGGTGAATACGATTTCAGAGTTGAACTTTACGAAGCGGGGACAAACACCCTGATAATAATAGACGACGAAGAAAATACCCCGGCTCTTAGCGGCGTTAAATTAGAAACGGATGATGAAGATTCTTATCATTTTTCAATTGGAAAAATTTGGTGGACGGACCTCGTAGATCTAGACGGTGATTCTTACACAAGCCGGAGAAAACTGCACTTCGACGTCAACGTTGACCGCGAAGGACAGAGCTTTCCCGTTTACGCAAAAATCTTTGACAAATTAACGGATTCAACGGAATACAAGCTTTACGATTCAACGGATTATTTTATTGTTACCGGCTCCAAAGCCGACGACGCTTACTCCTTAACTGTTGGAACTACAAAAGCCGAATTAGACAGCGCGTCGTACGATTTTTTGATTTCTATCTTCCAAACGCTAAACGATACGACGGAAATTATTCGCTACACAATTAGCGGAGCAACGGTGGATACGTTAAAATCCCAGAAATTTGAAACCGCTAAGCAAGACTAAACAGGAATTTAGCCATGAAAACGAAATTATTTTTTACTCTCTTTTTTCTAATTGGCGTAACTTTGTCGATTTACGCACAAGAAAATTTCAAAAATCTTTACACTCGGGCGGGTAACGCCGTTTACAAAGCAAGAGTGAACAATGCCGAAATTTTATTGCCCGATAAATTTGAAGAAGCCCTCGATTATTTCAACGAGGCAGTTGAGGCTAAAAAAAGCAACGAGGATTTGCCTGACGCTGTGAACAATTTAAAACAGTGCTTAAAAAAGTTGGAAGAAATTCAAGAGCCGTTAAAGAACAGTCAAACGGCTTTTGCCTCCGTTCTTAAACTACGGCGGGATGCCTTTAACTTAAACGCCGATTTGCTTGCCGAGGAAGCTTGGAACACGGCCGAGGAAAATTTCTCTGATGCGATCGAGACATTTAACGACGGAGAAATAGAAGACGCTCTTTCGAATGTTCCTAAAATTGAAAATAATTATAAAGACGCTATTGCTTACGCAAGAAAAGCGAAAATGCTCATTTACAATTGGTCTCCGCTAAGCGACGCTTTCCTGAACGCAGCCGAAGTAATTGCGCCGGACGAATTTTCCGATGGGATGAACCTGTTCTACGATGCGCTGGAACAAATTAACGACGAAGAAAGTCTGGCCGATGTTCAAAAGACAATACTGAAGGCGGAAAATAACTTTGCGCAAGCTACCGCTAAGGCTAAAAAATTTGAGGACAATTTCCCTGATATCATTCAAGTAAGAAAAGAAGCGGAACTTGCCAGCGCGGAAGTTTACGCTCCCAAAGCTTGGGAAATCGCCGAGGAGTTGTTAAAAGAAGCGGTTGAGAGTTTTAACGACGAGGAGAATACCGACGCGAAAGTATTTGCCACAAAAGGCTCTTTTAAATATGGTTATGCGCGCAACAGCGCAAGAAAGAATTATTACGTTAGAGACGCGGAACTACAAATAAAATATGCAAAAGAAGAAGGAGCCGGAAAATACGCGCCCAAAACGCTTAAACAAAGCATCACGGATTTGGGCATAGCTAAAAATATGCTGATTGAAACGAAAGAAAATTTTAACAAGGCAATTGATTTAATAATGCAAGTGGGACGTGAAGCAAAAACCGCCAGGGAAATTACGAAAATTTTAAAAGACATCAGCGGCGGAACGGCAACGTGGGAAGACGAAATTTTAAAACACAACGTAGTCGTTTCCCAGAAAAATGCGCTTGCTCCGAAATACAAGCCGAGCAAAAAAAACGCTCTGTTTAACGCAATGAAAGCTTTTGGCAAAGCAAAAGATGTTGACGCCGAAAAATATTCTCCGAAACTTTTCAAGCAGGCGCGTGAAATGTTGAGTTTTGCGGAAAAAGAACTTTCCAAAAGCGACTACAGTCTGCAAAACGTTCTCGACATGGCAGACAAAGCGGAGGATTATTCCCTGCAAGCCGTTAAAGTCTCGGAAATAGTTTCTAAAATTGAAAAAAAGAAAAAAAGCCCGGAAGATGTTGTTAGAAGCTGGAACTTATTCCCTTCAGAAAAAGCCGGTAAAAAACCGGAGATTGTTAAAAAGGTACAAAAGGGAAAAGTCATTCTCCCCCAAAAACCGGTAGTTAATGAATTGGAAAAGATGTTTTCCCCCGACGAAGCCGTTTTTCTTTCCCACGGTAAGAAGACATTGGTTAAATTAACAGGAATTAAATTTGTTTCGGGAAGTTCGCTCCTTAATGA
>JALWSN010000139.1:6918-7767 GCA_027080245.1 Ignavibacteriales bacterium
AATGAAAAAGCCAGAAAAATACTCGATAAATTCATCGAATACTTGAAAAATTTTCAGAAAGCTAAACTTGAGATCCGTTGTTTCACCGACAATTTTGGCTCCGTAATTTACAACGAAAAAATTTCGCGCAAACGAGCCGCTGTAATTAAAAGATATTTGGTTGAAAACTCCGATATGCCGGCAAACAATATTTTAACGATAGGAATGGGACCGGCGTATCCAATCGCTACGAACAAGACCCGCGCCGGTAGGGAGAAAAACAGGCGTGTGGAAATTACCGTGATTAAAGAATAAAGAAGTGGAAATGCGCTTTTCCCAAAATTCTGAATTGTAATTTCGCAGGAGCGAAGCGGCTTAGAAATCCATTAACTTCGGAATGTTTTTAATGGTTTCTCAACCGGGTAAATCGGAGTTCGAAATAAATGGCTTGCTTTGGGGATTTTCTCTGCAGCGCTGGAGAACAACTTTTTCTCCTTCTCAATTTAAACAGCTTTATTAAAGGTTCAACTTAAATCCGGAAAACGATTTTCCCGCATTTCCCGTCACACCAACTCGCACTTTTTAAGCATTTTGTAAAGAGTGGAACGGTTAAGCTGAATGCTTTGCGCCGCTTTGGAAATGTTGCCATTGTGTGTTTTTAGCAAATTGTTCAGGAACAATTTTTCGATTTCCCGGCTTACTCTGTCCGCGGCTTCCCTGCGCATTGCGTTCATCTCTTCCCATGTCTCCGGAGCCTTCGTCATTTTGTAATTGTAAAAGGAATTTACGCCAAGCAATTTCCCGTCCAGATCCTCCGCCGTAATTTCGTTGCCTCGGGAAGAAATAATTGCTCGCGTTACGTGATTTTGA
>JALWSN010000140.1 GCA_027080245.1 Ignavibacteriales bacterium
CGTTGAGGAAAAAATATTCCGGTTACGTTAGCGCCAAAGGGGGTAAGCTTACGATTACCGCTATTTTATTGAAGATTGTGGCTTCGGCGTTAAAGAAATTCCCTAATTTTAACGCCAGCGTGGACATGGAAAACGATTCGATTATTTACAAAAAATATTACAACATCGGCGTGGCGGTGGATACGCCAAAGGGGCTGCTTGTGCCGGTAATTCGGGACGTGGACAAAAAGAACATTCTTGAACTTTCCATTGAGCTTACGGAGCTTTCCCGAAAAGCGCGGAAAGGAAAGGTTACGCTCGAAGATTTGCAAGGCGGCAATTTTTCGATTAGCAACCTTGGCGGCATTGGCGGTACGTATTTTACACCGGTTGTGAATTGGCCCGAAGTAGCTATTTTAGGGGTTTCGCGAAGCGTTTACAAGCCCGTTTACCGTGGAGACGTTCTTGAAAAAAGGCTTATTCTTCCGCTTTCTCTTTCCTACGACCATCGGGTAATTGACGGCGCCGAGGCGGTTAAATTTGTAAGGTGGATCGCCGAATCGCTTGAAAATCCCTTTTTGTTGAGTTTGGAAGGGTAAGTTTTAAGAAGTTCTGATTTTCAACTTTTGAGTTCTGTTAAAGCTCAAGAGGCGGCGGAGAAAGGAAGTTCATTTAATAATTCAGACTTTTTGCTGGAAAATTAAAATTCAAAAGAAACAGATTTTAAGTTCTATTAAAAAATCCGGAGAAAAAAAATTAATATGAAAACTGAATTAGCGATTATCGGAGCGGGACCGGGCGGTTACGCCGCGGCGTTTTTAGCCGCAGATTTGGGGATGCAAGTTACATTAATTGACAGAGAAAAAAATCCCGGCGGGGTTTGCCTTTACCGCGGCTGTATTCCCTCGAAAGCTTTGTTGCACGTAGCTAAATTAATCCGCGAAGCAAGGGAAGCAAAAAAATGGGGTGTGAATTTCGGCGAGCCGGAAATTGATTTAAAAAAACTCAGGGCATTCAAAAACAAAGTGGTTGCAAAGCTAACGGGCGGAACGGGGATGCTCGTAAAGCAAAGGAAAATTAATTACATTCAGGGCGAGGCAAAGTTTTTAAGCTCTAACGCCGTTGCAATACGCCGTAGCGACGGGGGTTACGAAGAGTTAACCTTCGGAAATGCAATAATAGCGGTAGGTTCGCAGCCCGCTTTAATTCCCGGAATTGAAATTGACGGCGATGTTGTAATTACTTCCAAAGGCGCGCTTGAATTGAAAGACATTCCGGGGAAAATGCTGGTAATTGGAGGCGGTTACATCGGATTGGAATTAGGCTCTGTTTACTCCGCTTTGGGAAGCAAAGTAACCGTAGCGGAAATGACTCCTTCGCTGCTGCCCGGCGCGGACGGAGATTTAACGGCCGTTCTTTCAAGAAGCGTTTCAAGGACTTTCGAAAATATTTTTTTGGAAACAAGGGCGACTGAGGTTACGGTTAAAAATGGCAAAGCGTTTGTTAAGTTCGAAGGGAAACGCAACGGGGAAGAAACCTACGACAAAGTTTTAGTGGCGATTGGCAGAAAGCCCGTAACCAAAGGGCTTGGACTTGAGAACACTTCCGTAACCCTTGATTCAAGGGGGTTTATTGAGGTTGACGAAAAATTAAAAACAAACGACGGCAACATTTACTCGATTGGAGACATTGTGGGCGGCGCAATGCTGGCGCACAAAGCCTCGGCTGAAGGCAAAATTGCCGTTGAAGCGATTGCAGGCAAAAAGGTGGCTTTCGAGCCGGCGGCAATTCCCGCTGTTGTTTTTACCGACCCCGAGCTTGCCTGGGCGGGCTTAACGGAAGCGGAAGCAGAGCAAGAAAAAATTGACGTCGAAGTTTTGAAATTCCCTTGGGGCGCAAGCGGCAGGGCCGT
>JALWSN010000141.1 GCA_027080245.1 Ignavibacteriales bacterium
CTACCCGGAAAAGCACTTCGAAGCGCCAAACCTTGAAGTGGACATTCAATTCACAAAGAAAAAAATTGAAGCCGGCGCCGAATACATCGTTACTCAAATGTTTTACGACAACGCTAAATTTTTTAACTACGTTGAGCTCTGCCGTAAAGCAGGAATTACCGTTCCCATTATTCCCGGATTGAAAATAATCACCACGAAAAGTCAGTTAACTTCAATTCCGAAAAATTTTTTCATTGACATTCCTACCGAACTTGCCGAGGAAATTCTTGAGGCAAAAGCGGAACACGTTCCTGAAATTGGAATCAATTGGACTTTCAAGCAAGTTGAGGAATTGCTCAACAAAAACGTGCCGGCAATTCATTTTTACGTAATGCAAAATTCCACGCACATTAAAAAGTTGTTGAAAAAAATTGATTGATGGGTTGGAATTAAGGTTGAGGTTAAGGTTTAGATTAAGAGTGAGCAAGCGGAAAGAATTGAAAAGCGCCGAAGATATTAACGGACGATTGGGAAGTTTAATTGGAAGGGAGAATTAAAGAATTTTACGGAGCGATTTTGTTTTTAAGATTTACGAAATGAAAATTGCTGCAAAATTAAAAAGGAAAACAAGCAGATGAAGTCAAAAACAAATTTACCATTGGGCAAAAGGCTTACGCGCAAATTAAATTGGGGGGTTGCCGGATTGGGTGGTTTTGCGGAAAACTCCGTATTGCCAACTTTAAATATGCTTGCCAAAAGCAAGATTGTTTCCCTCTATTCGCACGATTTGAAACGCGCGCAAACGCTGGGCGTGCAGTATTCCGCCAAGGCTTTTAGCGATTTTGACGATTTTCTTCAAAGCGGAATAGACGTTGTTTACATTGCAAGCTCAAATAATTTTCATTACGAACAAACAATTAAAAGCGCGCGCGCGGGCAAACACATTTTGTGCGAAAAGCCCTTGGCTGTAAGTTCCGCCGAGGCAAAAGAAATGGTAAAAGTTTGCAAGGAAAACAATGTCTTCCTTAGCGTAAATTACGTTTACCGTTTTCATCCCCTTGTGCGAAAGGCTAAAGAATTGCTTGAAAGAGGAATGCTTGGACAGGTTATTTCCATTTCGGGAAGTTTCAACATCGATTACCCGCCGAACGAAAATTACCGCTTCCGGAAAGAAGCCGGCGGCGGACCGTTGCGCGACCTGGGTACGCACGTGATTAATTTGTTAACTTACTTTGGCGGCGACGTTGTTGACGTTAAAGGCTACATGGACAACGTGATTTACAACAGCGAGGTGGAAGATTTTGCAACGGGAATTTTTAAATTCAAAAACGGCGGCTACGGGCTTTTCAATGTCTCTTTTAATTCCGCCAAAGCGCCTAATTCCATTGTGGTTCAGGGGCACAAGGGCTATTTGACAATCGAAAACATGATTGCCAAAAAATTTCATTCGGTTAAGCTTGCAATTAATTTGGAAGGGGAGACAAAGAAGACTTTCCGCCGTAAAGCGAACAAGTTTTTAATTAGATTGCGAAGTTTTCAAAGGTCAATTTTGAATGGGGAAGAACCCGAGGTAACGGGCGAAGAAGGGGTTAAGAATATTGAGCTAATGGAAAAGTTTGAGGAAGAATGCAAGTGGTAGAAAAGTTAGTTAACGCCTGCCACAAAGTTTACTGGCAAAAATACGTTGCGGCTTTGGACGGCAACCTTTCCGCCCGGACGCCCGACAACACCGTTTTGATTACCCGTTCATCTGTCTGTAAAGGAGAAGTTACCCCCGCGGATATTCTTGAAATCGATTTGAACGGCAGAATAATTAAAGGTACGGGAAAGCTTAGCACAGAGTACAAAATTCACCTTGCGGCTTACAAAAGAAGAAGCGAGGTAAACGCCGTAATTCACGCT
>JALWSN010000142.1 GCA_027080245.1 Ignavibacteriales bacterium
GTTCCCAGATATAAACAGTATTGCCGGATATAATATCTTGGGTATTGCAAATTCAAGTTCGACAACCATAATAAACGGCAATATAAAAAATACAAAATCCAGAACATATACTATAGCCCCACAGGACAGTTTTACTGTACCTAAACTGAAAGTAATAGTGGATGGTCAGGAGGAGTACACTCAGCCTTTTACTATAAAAAAGATAAATCCAACTACAACTGCCCATCAAAAAGGAGCAAAATACTATGTAGAGCTTCAGGCAGATAAAACAGATATAAAAGTTGGTGAAAGTACTACTGTAACAGTAAGATTTAAAATTCGCTCAGATATAAATATAGAAAATGTATATCTTATGCCTTTAAAAAATGGTAATTTTTGGATAAAAAAAGTTGGAAGTGAAAACAGATATGTAGATGGTATGTATGAAGTCGTAGAACAAAAATATCTCCTTTTTGCTCAAAAGAGCGGAACCTTTAGCGTAGGTCCCATAAAAGCTACAATGGGCTTTCGAGTACGACAAAATATAGGTGGAGGTTTCAATGACCCTTTCTTTGAGCAGTTTTTCCAAACTGTAAAATACAAAGATATATACTCAAACCAAATAAAAATCAAAGTCGATCCATTGCCAAACGGCTTGGAAGTTTACGGTGATTTTGAAATATTTGCAACTGTTGACAAAAAAACTGTGCACGCAAACAAACCGGTAAATCTGACTATAAAAATACTTGGTGAGGGGAATATAGACGATATCAAAAAATTTGAGATAAATATCCCTGATGCGGTAGTCTATGCAGATGAGCCAAAAGTCAAAAGCTATATGAAAGCTGGGAAATATTACGGTGAGTTTTCACAAAAAGTAGCTATCATTGCAGATAAAGATTTTACCATCCCAGCTATAAAATTTACTTATTTTGACAAAAAAACAAATAAACCAGTTACAAAAGAGACAAAGCCTATCAGTATAAAAGTCATAGGTACTCCAACCTCAACAACTCAGTCAAAAGTTGTACAAAGTACAAAACAGCCTGTAGTATCTGCAAATACTACAGTACCTCAAACAAAGATTGTTTACAAAGAAAAGAGTGGTATAAACTATCTTGATATTTTGATAGGATTTATAGCAGGTATTTTGTCAACTCTTTTATTTTTCAAGCTAAAAAACAAAACTGCAAAAAAAGAGCAAAAACCTCTCGAAAAAAGAGTTTTTAAAGCAAAAACAGACAGAGAACTCTATGATATACTTTTACCATATGCTGACAATCATGAAATAAAAAATATATTAAACAAATTGGAAGAAAATATCTATAAAAATGCCAAAAACAAGATAGATAAAAATGAAATTCTCGATATCCTGGAGGAGTAGTCGCTGACTGCTCCTAGTTTTTTCCAAAACTTTCCAAAAGTGCTTCTATATCTTCTTCTGTTACAACATCGACTTCATCGACATCACCTATAATATGTTGAGCAGAACTTACTCTCTCTTCATCTTTTATTTGGGAGCCAAAAAGAGTATTCATATATTTAAGAAGACTTCTCATAATATTAATCACTCTCTCTATTTTTTGTCTATGTATATCTTGATACTGCATAGTATCCATAATAGACAATATCTCGTCACTACTCATTTGTGATTTTTCTATAATATCTTCCACTAGTGGAATTGCCTGTGAGTTTTTCTCATAAAAATCTTTAAAAGTTTCTACATCCTGGAAATGGTTAGAAAGTTTTTCAAAAAGTTCGCTATTATCTTTTAAAATATTTACAACATTTACAGCTTCACTCTCTACATTTGCCACATATTCACTAACACCATCCAACTTGTCAAAAATTTCTGTTGCTTTTTGCTCACTATCTCTTGTGACATTATCAAGC
>JALWSN010000143.1 GCA_027080245.1 Ignavibacteriales bacterium
TGTCTTTTAATCCGCCGCCAACATTGTAAACCGAAAAGCGCAATTTAACGTCCTTGTTTTGCATTACCGAATCGGCGGAGAGCGTAACCGCCTGGTAATTGGTTCCCAATTCCGCCGCGGGTTGGTAATTAACGCCCAGCAGATTCAACTCCGGCGAGGCGCCCGAATCTCCCGCGGCAAACTCTCCCGAAATTTTTAAGTAAGGATAGCGTTCGGCGGGAATTGCATTAAGGGAAACTACCGAATCGCGGAAAGTCAAGTAGTTAAGTGTGTCCGTCCGTCCGGAGCCGGCAACGCCCAGAATGCGGAATTTAATTGAAGAAGCCGAGGGGCTGCTTTCCCTTACAACCAACGAATCCCATTCCGAAGCCGGACCGATTTTCTCCGTGGTAAAATTGCCATTCGGACTGCGAATTACAAAAGTGGTGTCGATGATAAGCGGCGGAGCGTATTTGCCGCCAACTTTTTCAATTACCGTCCCTGGCTTTGCGCCTTTCCTGCCAATCAAAGCCCAAGGTCCTTGTACAACAAGAGAATCAATCTTGGAGCTGCCAAGCGTTTTAATTGCGTTCCTCAAAGCCGAACTCATGCTCGTTCTTGCGTCGTTTGAAACGCCCATTGCCACTATTTTGCCTTCGGGAATCGAGTTAATGAAATCCGCCATTTTTTGAACATTGTCAGGTCTTAAAAACAACAACAACCCGAAAGCCGTGTCAACTTCCAAAGTTGTAGGTTCGAACACTACAATCGACATTCCGGCGAAAAATGTGTTGCTCAACAAATTCTTGCCGTTTTTGGAAATTGTGCAGGTGGCGCCCGAGTAAGCCCCGGCAGAAAGCACGCTGATTTTTACCTTCTCTTTTGCCAGAATAATTCCATTGTCAAATTTCAGATGTTGGGATTCTTGCTCGCCAAAAGCAATGGAATCCGCAAGCGTAAAAGGGTAAGGGTATTTTACAATTGATTTCACTCTGGAAAACTCCCGCTCGCCGTTTAATTTGTAACGCAACCAGAGCCTTTTCGAACCAAATGCGTTAAAATCAACGGGAATTCGCAGCGCAAAGCTATCGGCGGTAAAATCCTTGCTTGCTATTTGGGAAAAATTCCGGTCGGGCGAGATTTCGAACCGTACGTTAACGGACTTACCGCTTGCTTTGGGCGGCATCAGTAAAGTAATTGCGGAATCCCGCAAGCCGTTTGCGTAATGGTAAGGCAGAACGGCCCGTAATTTCAAGCTGTAAACGTTAACCGGGGCTTGAGCCGAATTGTCGTTTTCGTAAATCTCCTCAATCTTGTTTGCGGGGTCGGCTGTTACGCTGATAATGTGCTGTCCGGGTTTTCCCTTTGCGGCAATGTAAAAACTAACCGTGTCGGAATATTCCGGCATTAACATTTTTAAGATTTTCGTTTTGATTGTTTTGCCCGAGTAGCTTTCCAAAATCTTCACTTCCACAGAATCCGCCGGCGCCATTCCCCAATTATTCAAAACAATTCCGATTTTTGCGGAATCCATTTGGTCGTTCAAATCATCCGGGTAAACAAAATCCGCATTCCGCACAACAAGGTTAGGTTTGTTCGGAATTTTTAATCTTAAAATCGGGTCGCCCAAAATACAATTGGTAAGAGCAAACACTTTGTAAACGCCCGAAGTTCCGTAATTTTGGAAAATCTTGAATTTTGTAATAATCGAAGCGTTGCCTGCCTCGTGAAGGGAATCGGAATAGATTTCCTCGTAAAAAAATTTTGGGGCGGTTAACGCCGTCGAAGTAAAACCAAGGGAAGAATTGCCGTTGTAAACAATTGCCTGCCCCTGCGCTTTGAACAAAAACCTTTCCCCGAAAGAAATTACGTCCGGCCCGGCAAATTTGT
>JALWSN010000144.1 GCA_027080245.1 Ignavibacteriales bacterium
CTATCTACAATCAATTAAAATTTGTAGGGAAAAATTTGCAAGGTTAAAAATTGCAAGTACCTGTTTGATTTAATGTTCAATTAGTAACGCTCCGCTGGAGCTCTAACCTTTTTCCAAACCCTCAACCTACAAAGATGCCGCTCCTACGGAGCTAACAATTTTTTTAAGAGATTCCTTTTACTGAACATGCAAAACATTTTACAACAATTAAAAACCACTTATCTATTTACTTCAACACAATCGGAATTATTTTCCGTTCAATAAATTCTGGATTGTTTAACCGGATAGCTATTTTAGGGATGTAGCCATTGTTATCAACATTTTGATTTTAATTTAAATTAGCAAAGCCGTTTAACTAAAAAAATTATCAGCTGAATTTTATTTCCAAAGTATTTAATTTTCAAAGTGTGATTTTCGAAAACACAGTAATCTCAATAGTCCCGTAGGGACGAAACCTTTGTAGCAAATGTGTAACTACTAAAATAAGAGAGCTCTGTAGGAGCGAAACTTAAATATGGCTAATACTTACACAAAAATCTATGTCCATTTAATTTTTGCCGTTCAAGGAAGAATTAGTTTGATTTCCGAGAAATATAGAAGCAGAATAGAAAAATACATTTCTGGGATAATTACAAATAATAAATCAAAAACAATAGCCATTTACTGCACCCCTAATCACACCCATATTTTAATTGGTTTACATCCTTCAATATCTGTCTCAGAAATTGCTAAAACAATAAAAGCAAATTCCTCGCGTTGGATAAACGAACAGGGATGGTTTCGCGGAAAATTTGAATGGCAAAATGGATTTGGCGCCTTTACTTATTCGAAATCTCAATTAAACTCGGTTGTAAAATACATTTTAAATCAAGGCGAACATCACAGGCGCGTTACTTTTCGCGAAGAATACATTGATTTCTTAAAGAAATTTGGAATTGATTACAATGAAAAATATCTTTTCAATTAAGGCTCAATTTGTGCCGCTCCGCTGGAGCTCTAACCTTTTTCCAAACCCAAGACCTACAAAGATGCCGCTCCTACGGAGCTAACAATTTCTCTAAGAGATTCCTTTTACTGAACATGCAAAACATTTTACAACAATTAAAAACCAATCATCTATTTACTTCAACACAATCGGAATTTAATTTCACCCAATAAATTCGGCGTGTTTATCGGCATGGTAAGAGCTGCGAACCAACGGCGCGGATTCGATGGCTAAAAATCCAAGTTTCTTACCCTCCGTTCGGAACAAATCAAATTCTTCTAACGTTACGTATCTGTCAACTGGCAAATGCATCTTAGTAGGCTGCAAATATTGACCAATAGTTAAAATATCGCACTTGTATTCTCTTAAATCTTTCATCAGTTCAAAAACCTCTTGATTTGTTTCGCCTATTCCCACCATAATTCCGCTTTTGGTTCTTAGCCCTTTTTCCTTAAACCATTTTAACAAGCTCAAACTACGTTCGTACTTTGCCTGAGGTCTAACGGCGTGGTAAAGCCTTTTTACCGTTTCTAGATTGTGGTTCAAAATATCAGGCGGATTTTGCATTATTATTTCAAAAGCTTTTTCTTCGCCTTTGAAATCGGGGATTAATATTTCAATTGTACATTCTGGTTTACGCATTCGGATTTGTTTAACCGTTTCAGAAAAAATCGACGCGCCGCCGTCTTTTAATTCGTCCCTGTTTACCGAAGTAATTACAACGTGATTTAGTCCCAACTGAACGACCGAATCGGCGACACGCTTTGGCTCGTCCCAATCCACTCTGTTGGGAATGCCTAATTTTACGTTGCAGAAGCCGCAGCTTCTTGTGCAGACGTCTCCAAGAATCATGAACGTAGCTGTTTTACGTCCCCAACACTCTGCCAAGTTAGGGCAGCGGGCTTCCTCGCAAACTGTATTTAAATGGGACTTACGCATTAAGGATAAAACCTTTTTGTAATTTTCACCCGAAGGCAGCCTCACCTTTAACCATTCGGGACGCTTGCCGATACTTTTCTTTTCTTTTTCAGCAAGTTCTTTGTATTCCAATTGATGTTTGTTAATCTTAATCATCCTAATTCCTTAAAATCGAAAATCCAATTTTAGAAAATTCTTTTTAGTTTACCTAATATTCTTTAACACCGCCACTTAACCATTATTATTAGCTTTCCCGAAAGCGCGATTGCTTATAACCAACAATAACAGGCTAAATATTAAGTCCTAAATTTAAAGTAAATCTTTGTTAAAATTTTCCAATTGCTCTTTTACAAATTTCAAAAACTTACCGCCAAGCATTCCGTCTACAAGTCGGTGGTCGTGACTCAAAGAAAGGAACATCATTGGTTTAATTCCAATAGATTCAACGCCGTTTGATTCAATAACCACAGGTATTTTCCTAACCGCGCCAACGCCAAGTATTCCAACTTCGGGTTGATTAATAATCGGCGTTCCGAACAAAGCCCCAAAAACGCCGTAGTTTGTAATTGAAAAGGTACCGTCAACAACGTCGTCCGGCGACAATTTTTTTGTTCTCGCTCGCACGCTTAAATCTACTATTGCCTTTGCCAATCCGATGAAACTTAGGTTTTCCGCGTTCTTAATATTCGGTACAATCAAACCGTTAGGTTCTACTGCCACCGCAATTCCCAAATTGACGTAATTTTTCATTACAATATTTTCGCCGTCAATTGAAGCGTTCATTAAAGGAAAATTTTTAAGAGCTCTTACTACTGCGTAAGAAATAAAAGGCATGTAAGTTAATTTAATATTTTCAGTCTTTTCTAATCTTTCTTTGTTTGTCTCAATTAAATTTTGAACCTTACTCATGTCCACTTCCATTACTTCTGAAACGTGTACGGAAGTGTCCCGACTTTGAATCATGTGTTCCATTATCTTCTTTCTAATGTTATCCATAGGAATTTTTTCAACCCCGCTTTTAGGCTTGTAATCCATGGCTTTCGAAGAGGCGGCAATAGTCTGCTCCTTTATTTGCGGGGCTTTTCTTCTACCGAGGTAATTCAGAACATCTTTTTTTGTCACTCTACCATTAGCCCCCGTTCCTTCAATTGATTCAAGTTCTTCAAGGGAAATATTCTCCTTATTTGCAATATTCATTACCACGGGAGAATAAAATTTATTTTTATTTTTTAGTTTTCCATCGGATTTTTTTTCAATCTTTCGAGGAGTTGATTCCTCTTTAATTTCAGTATGTTCATTCGTTTCGCCTCGGGCTGAGCTAACAGCGGCAGCCCCTTGAGCAATCGCGCCTTCAACGGCAAGTTTAGCAACCACAGTTCCAACTTCTACCGTTTGATTTTCTTCGAATAAAATTTCAACAAGCGTCCCCGCCGAAGGAGAAGGAACTTCGGTGTCTACTTTATCCGTACTAATTTCGAACAATATTTCGTCTTTCTTTACTTGCTCTCCAACCTTTTTATTCCATTTAATAATTGTTCCTTCGGTAACGCTCTCACCCATCTTGGGCATTACAATTTCAATTATTGAATTCTTGTTCACTTTTGAATCTCCTATTCAATTCAAATATTTTCTTAATAATTAATAAACTAATAATTCTTTCAACTCACTGTAAATCGTATCCCGAGTAGGAAGTACAAATCTTTCCAGCTTTTGGTTAAAAGGGACAAATGTATCTTTAGCAGCAATCCTTTTAACGGGCGCGTCCAAAAGTTCAAAGGCTTTGTCCGCAATTCTTGCGGCTATTTCAGCGCCGAATCCGGAGGTTAAAGTGTCCTCGTGTACAACGGCAACTTTGCCGGTTTTTTCAATCGACTTAAAAATGGTTTCTTCGTCAAGCGGATTGATTGTTCGAATATCAATTATTTCAACGGAATAGCCTTCCTCGGCAAATTTGTTAGCGGCAAAGTTTGCTTCCCAAACCATCAGACCGTAAGTAACAATTGTTAAGTCCGCGCCCTCTCTAAACACTTTAGCCTTGCCGAAAGGAATCAAGTAATCCTCGTCAGGTTCAGGCGTTGCAGCATAGCTTTGCCTGTAAAGTCCTTTGTGTTCGAGAAACAGGACGGGATCATTTAATCGTAACGCAGTTTTTAATAAGCCTTTGGCGTCGGCGGCGTTCGAAGGGTAAGCGATTAAAATTCCGGGAATGTGCGCAAAAAAGCCTTCAATATTTTGACTGTGATACAAGCCCCCGTGAATAAAGCCTCCAACGGCTGTTCTTGTCACTACAGGTGCGGACCACGCGTTGTTAGAGCGGTACCTGTACGTCGCAAGTTCGTTTCTCATCTGCATGAACGCTGGCCAAATGTAATCCCCGAATTGTATTTCCACGCAAGGCTTAACCCCAGCCAAAGCCATTCCAACAGCAACGCCTTCGATGCTTGCCTCGGCAAGCGGAGAATTAAACACGCGCAAAGTCCCGAATTTATTGGCTAATCCTTTGGTCGCTGTAAAAACGCCGCCTTTATTATCCGCAACGTCCTCTCCGAAGACAAAGATTTTCTCATTTCGTTCCATCTCCTCTCGCATTGCGTGATTGATTGCATCTACCATTACAATTCGTTGACCGTTCGGTTCTTCGGAGGAATAAGGAAGCTCGTCTTTCAATCCGCTTTCGTCCAAGACATATTTTGTACCAGTTTCAGGCGCAGGGTCTGGCTGTGTTAATCCCCAATCAGCAATTTCATCAATTTCCTTCTTGGCTTCCTCTTCAATTTGTTTGATTTCCTCTTGCGAAATAGCACCATTTGCAATCAACAAACTACTTAATTTTTTAATTGGATCGCGTTCAATATCTTTTTGAATATCTTCAGGCGAACGATACCTTTTTTGGTCGTCTGATGATGAATGGGAAAGAAGCCTTACCACGTCAGCTTCAATAAGGACGGGACCATTGCCGGCGAAAGCATAATCGTAAGCCTTTTTTGCCGCTTTTCGGGATTCCAAAAAATCTGTTCCGTCAACTTTAATTCTCAAGAGATTTTCATACCCCTTCATCATTTCACAAACGGAAGCGTTTTTTCCCGCACTTTGTTGTTCAACTGGGACGGAAATAGCCCAATGATTATTTTGAATAACAAATAAAATTGAAAGCTTTTCCCGAGCCGCCCAATTAACCGCTTCGTGAAATTCGCCTTGTGAAGTTGTGCCATCTCCGGCGCTTACATAAACAACTTTGTTCTCTCCTAATTTTTTGAATGCTAAAGCAGTTCCTACAGCCTGTAAAAACTGTGTTCCCGTAGGCGAAGACTGAGATGGGATATTGAATTCCTTAGAGCCCCAATGGTTAGGCATTTGTCGCCCGCCGTTAGCGGGGTCGTCCGCTTTTCCCAACATTTCCAGCATTAAATCTTTTGGGTCCAGTCCCAAGCGCAAAAGGAAAGCCATATCCCTGTAATAAGGGTACGCCCAATCCACGCGGGGTTTCATTACTTCGCCAAAAGCTATTTGGGCAGCTTCGTGCCCGGCGCCCGAAATTAAAAAATGAGCTTTACCTTGTTTAATTAAAGTTAGGATTTTGTAATCAAACGTTCTGGAAAAAATCATTAGCTTTAACGTTTCTATTAAATCTGCAAATTTCCCCTTTTTACCGGTTGCCTTTTCTTCTTTTGTATTTGGAAATTTATCTATTTGTCGATTCATTTATTCCTCTCTAATTTCTTTCATTTTAAATAAACTTAAATCATTAATTTTTTTTGTTGCTTCGTAATTAAAATATTCCTTAAAATATTTTACTATTAGCTCTTTAACTTCGTCCATCGGAATTTCTTTTCCCAATTCTTTTTTAAGGGAAGTAACTTCTTTGTCGCGAATACCGCACGGGATTATTCCGTTAAATAAAGACAAATCGGTATTAACGTTTAACGCAAATCCGTGCATTGTAACCCATTTGGAAATTTTAATTCCGATAGCGCAAATTTTTCTGTTGTCAATCCAGACACCTGTTAACCCCTTAATTCTATTGGTTTTCAAACCGTAATGTTCGCAAACACTAATAATAACAGCCTCCAAACCACGTAAGTATTCATGAGCATCTTGTTTCCAATTTTTTAAATCAATTATAGGGTAGCCAACCAGCTGTCCCGGACCATGGTAGGTAATATCGCCTCCACGGTCCACATCGTAAATTTTAACATTATTTTTTTCCAAATAATCTACCGAACAAATCAAATTATTTCTGTCAGCTACTTTACCAAGCGTGTAAGTATGCGGATGTTCCAATAAATACAAAGTATCTTCCACCTCGTCATTTAGTCTTTGCTCGAATGTTGCTTTCTGCAACTTCCAGGCCTGCAAATAATCAATTTGTCCAAGTTCAACAACGTTCAATATTTTAAATGTGAATTGCTTCATTGTTAGCGTCCGCAGCGGCTTCCATTATCATTTCGGACAAAGTTGGATGCGCGTGAACGGTTTTAAATATTGAAAAATAATCGCCTTCAAGTTTTTTTGCCACGGACATTTCGGCAATCATCTCAGTGGCTTCGGCTCCAATAATATGAGCGCCAAGCAGTTCTCCGTATTTTTCGTCAAAAATTAATTTAACAAAGCCTTCCCTCTCGCCAATAGCGGCAGCCTTTCCGCTAGCCGAATAAGGGAATTTCCCAATCCTTACTTTCAATCCCTGCTCCCTTGCCTGTTTTTCCGTAAGACCAATACTTGCAATTTGAGGTTGGCAGTAAGTACAGGCAGGAATGGAATCGTAATCGACGGAGGAAGCCTCTCCCGCAAAATTTTCAACGCAAGCAATGCCCTCGGCGCTTGCCACGTGAGCCAACAGAGGCGATCCAATAACATCGCCAATCGCAAAAACATTTTTGACATTTGTCTGATAAGATGGTTTACTTACTTTAATAAAACCTCCCTCCGTTTCAACGCCAATATTTTCAAGACCGAAACCATCTATGTTGCCCGTTACCCCAATAGCATTAAGGGCGTAAGCCGCTTCAATTTTTTGAGAACCTTCAGCATTGTTTACTTTTACTACCACTTTCTCGTTTTCAATCTTAGCCGACTCGACTTTCGTTGAAGTTAAAATTTTTATTCCGCGTTTTTTAAAACTCTTTGACAATTGAGCCGAGATTTCTTCGTCTTCGTTAGGCGCAATTCTTTCGAGCATTTCCACAATCGTAACTGATGCGCCCAAAACGCTGTAAAAATAGGCAAATTCCAATCCAATCGCCCCGGCTCCAATAATAACAATACTTTCAGGAACTTCGTCCAACGTCATTGCTTTTTTACTCGTAATAATTCTTTTTTCGTCAACTGGAATAAAAGGCAAAACTTTCGGACGCGCTCCCGTAGAAATAATTATTCTTTCCGCTTCAATAATATTTTCGCTTCCGTTAATTTTAAGATGCGCTGTGTCAATAAATTCTCCTTTCCCTCTCAAATAAGTAATCTTATTTTTCTTCATTAAATATTCTACTCCTCTGCTCACTTTGGTAGAAACATCTCTGCTTCGCTTAATAATTTTCGGGAAGTCAAATTCCAATTCCTTAAAGCTAAGCCCAAATTGTTTTGAATGATTTTTCATTACGTCGTAAAGTTCCGCGCTTTTTAAAAGCGCTTTTGTGGGAATGCAACCCCAATTTAAGCAAATGCCTCCTAACCTTTCCCTTTCAATTATTGCCGTCTTAAACCCAAGCTGCGATGCCCGAATTGCCGCAACGTAACCGCCGGGACCTCCGCCTAAAA
>JALWSN010000145.1 GCA_027080245.1 Ignavibacteriales bacterium
TGTCCACAGAGCGGGTCAATCGCGCTTGTTCCAGGAGCAATTCTGGAGATTGTGCTACGGAACGGTTTTGTTCACGGAATTCTTTTAATTTTTCCTCTGCCATTCGCAGTGAATCTTTTACTTGCTGAATTCGCTTGTCGAGATAAATTCGTTGTTCCTTGGCAAAAGATTTTCTCTGATTTATTACATAATCGTTCAAGGATTTGACAACCTGATTAACGACGTCGGCGGAAAGTTTGGATTCGGGCATTCTAACTGTGACTGTTAACGCCTGCGTCATGCGGTCTAAATCTGTAGTTAATCTTGATTTTGTTAAATCCTTAAAAAGCGTTAAAAACATCTGTCTCTTTTGTAAATCGGGAGGCAGACTTTCGTCCGGTTCTACTTCAAAATATTCAAGTAAATTTACCGGTTTGTCAAATTTTTCAGTCTTGTATTTGTGGTAAATCACTGGAGTTAAAACAGTTTCGCTTGTAATCAATTTTTGGTAAATTTGAGTAGGGGAAGTTTTACCAGCGTTAATTCCCACCATCGAAGCCAGTCCCGATAATTGGCTTAACATGCTACTGCTACTGCCGTATTCGGGCAAAATAACAACCGAGCTGTCGTAATAAGGATGAGTTAAAAATAATAAATAAACTAAAGCCAATACTAATACAATTGTATTTGCTAAAATAAATTTTTTCCTTCTTTCCCATAAGTTCAGAATGTAAGGTCTCCATTTTTCAATAGCTTCCTGAAAGCGTTCCTTGAAAGGCCTTTCGTCTTCAAATTCGTCGAAATAAGGTGGTCTGCGTTCTATTATCGGTTGTTGCTGATTATTTTCTTGTTCTTTCATGTTTCATTAAAATTTGTTTTAAAAATTAAAGCCTTTTACCTAAAATAATTACGGTTAAAGCGCTCGCCGCAATCGAGAAAATGTCCCTTAAAGTAGCGCCAAGGTCAAATGGTTTTGGTTCGGGACTTGGAGGCTCTTTTGTTACTAAAATAACAGAACCGTCTAAAGCGTCCGGGTCGCTTGAAAACAAACCAAATCCTACTTTTTGTGTTTCTCCTGTAGGCTTCATGTAAATAATGAAATTTGCGCTGTCAGTTTCTCCGCCGGCTTTGTCGATGTAATCCTTAACTGTAAGTCCGGGAATGTATTTAAATAATCCTCTGTTGTTAACTTCTCCGGAAACGAAAATAGTATTAGGCGTTTTTGGAATGAAAATACTGTCTCTGCTTTGAAGGAAGATATTTTCGTCTAAATTGTTATTGTAATAAAGTTTTTCCAAATTAATAATAACCCTTTTTCCTTTACGCATGAATTTTGTTCCAAGCAGGAAAGCTTCTTTTGTGGGACCGCCCGCCTCGTTTAATAAATCCAATAAAGTTTCATTTTTATTTTTTAACACGTAAGTGCCGGGGTATTTTACTTCCCCGTTAATTGTAACTGTTCTTTGCGGTTCGTAATTGGGGTTCTTGCGTACAATTACAATATCTTTGTCCTGTAATAAGAATTTATTTTTTCTTTGATGTTTCAGTTTTGCGTATTCGTAAGTATTTAAGCTATCGAAGCTGGAGGGAAGCTTTACAATAAATGTTTTTGAAAGCGTGTCCCCGGGATAGCCCGCGGAATCCAATCGGTTAACGTAAGCTTCCGTTCTTAACGAAGAACGTAAAAATCCGCCGGCTTGTAGTATTAAATCCATTACAGTCATATTGGTGCTAAGCGGGTAAACGCCTGGCTTTTTAACTTGCCCCCTGATTGTAACGGTTTTATTCAGTACTTTTTCTACGTCCGCTTTGTAAATGTAAATTTTGTCGCCGGGTTCAAGCTTCATGTTGTAAGAAGGATCATTCAATAGCTTTTTAAGGCTAAA
>JALWSN010000146.1 GCA_027080245.1 Ignavibacteriales bacterium
CGCGTCTTTTCCCGTCAATAAATTTCAGCGCGAGTAAATTTTTTTTGTCGGCAATAATCTCAATAGTTCCTATCGGCGATTTGTAATAGCCTGTAAAAGTCTTTCCCATTTTACTTTACCAATTTCTTCTCGAAATCAACAACTTTAAAATTCTTTTTGCCCTTAGGAACAACCGTGTGTCCTTCGATTTCGAGCAGTTCCATTTGTCTTTGAATGCCTCCTGGGTACTTGGGGTTAAGCACACCGCCTTCCTTGAGCGTTCTCCACCATGGAGTAATCCGTTTTTTCCCTTCCGCCCGTTCCTCTTCGGCGGCGTGGGCGGCAATCCAGGCAAATATACCAGTGGTAATAGGACAGCCCACTGTTGCGCCGTGTTTAACCGCAATCTTCTCCCTAATTTGATTTATTGTAATTAACTTTCCTTTGGGCACACTGCGCATTATTTCATTCACTTCAAGCGGAGAAGGAATAGCCAACGTTCCCTCGCCCCATTTTTCAGCTAACTTACCGCTCAACGGAACAACTTTCGGCAAATCCTTAGTGTCGTGAAGTTTTTCCTTCCACGATTTTTTCTTAGCCATTTTTTAACCTCCTAAATTACTCTGTAAAAATTTTTCGAACCGTTCCCGTTCTTCGTTTGTGAGGCGGTGAGGCTTTTTTGTTTCAACATTAATGAACAGCCCTTTCTGCCAGCCCTCGGCGGCAAGTATGTTACCGTTTTTGTAAAAACCGAAATTTAAAATTGCCGAAGCGGCGCCTAATTCTCCAATCCAAATTTCGCCGCGAACCTTATCGCCAAAATAAATGGGTTCTCTGTAACGGATTTGTGTCTCTGTAAGCACAGGTAAAATACCTCTCTTCTCCAATTCTTCAATCGGCAAACCCATTGCCTCAAGAAGTTTAATCCTCCCTATTTCCATCCACTCAATGTAAACAATATTGCTGAGATGATGAACAATGTCAATCTGATAGGTGTAAACTTCCAAATCGTATTTCACTTTTACCACAAGAATTTCCTCCTCTGTCTTTTTATTGAAAATCAATTTTTCAAATTTAAATTATTTTCTTTGCAGGCTCCGCGTGCCCCCCTTTTTCCCACGCAGAGAGCGCAAAGGAATGCCGCAAAGAGCGCAAACCCTGAAAAACCAAGAACCACGCACTAAGCACCAAGAACCACGCACCACGAACAAAGAACACATTTAATTCAAAAGTAATATTTAATTATGAATGCTGAATTATGAATGTTGAATGATTTTTTTGAAGAGTCTTAAGTCTTGAGTAACGAGTTTTAAGTCCCGAGCTGCTCAGCAAAAAGATCAAATTTTTCCACGCAGAAAGCGAAAAGAATTCTCCCCCTAAATTCTTTCTGCGTAAAACCTCCGCAGGCTTTGCGCGACGACTTTTACCCCACCTTCTTTTCCATGCTTCGGTAAACACCAATTACCACGCCAACTATCTTAAAACCGGAATAATCCTTCTCAATAACTATCGGCTCGTAATCGGGATTTTCCGAATGCAACTCAATCCGATTTCTCTTCTTGTAGAACCGCTTAACCACCGCGGCGTCGTCTAAAATTGCAACCACAATTTGTCCGTTACGCGGCTGCGCGTTGGGATTTACAATCACTACGTCCCCGGTAAAAATGTAAGCATCCTTCAAACTGTCACCTTTCACTTTCAGTAAAAACGAATCCTTTGGCATTCGAACAATCGTCGGCAATTCCACCGTGTCTATTGCATCCGGGTAAATGGTAAGCGGATTGCCCGCCGCGACCTCTCCCAAAACCGGACGAGGCACAAAGAACTTGTCTTCCGTAAGCAATTCAATTCCGCGGGAAACATTAGGGTTACGTTTAATGTACCCC
>JALWSN010000147.1:0-1183 GCA_027080245.1 Ignavibacteriales bacterium
GAAGCTAGGCTTGTACCATTTTGGCTAGTTGCTGAATCATTGGATTGTTTGTTTTTGTGCTTTTTTTGGTATTCTTGATAGCGTCTTTTGGCTTTACTAGAAAGTTCAATCTTATCAGTTACTGGCGGCATCGCTTCCACTGGCGATGCTAACGGCAGCTTTGGTTTGGGTTTTATTTCGCTACGCTCCACGCTTGGCTTACTGATTTCACCGATATACATAGTATTTACCTTATATCTCTGCTTTGTCTAACACATTTTAATTACTATCTAGAAATACCTCCTAATTTTCTAGTTTTATTAATACAAAACCTTCAAGTTGTTGAATAAACATGGGTTTATACTTTAGTTATCGGCCAATAAAACTGCATATTTAGCCCAATCAAAATATAAAAGGCTTAATCCCTTGCTATACTTTTGCTAAGAATGGGTTAAATAGGCCTTATTGTTGCCATTTTAGCCCTAATTAGCGGTCTATTGAAGCACATTGGCTAACCCTAGGCACAAAGTATCTCAATCAATAATAATATTGCATCGATGGTTCACTTTTAGCAAGTCCAATTGCGAAACGTTTAAACCATGAATACTCAGTCAAACCAAACGACTAAGGCGTTAAATAATTTATGAAAAAATATTCGGTAAGTAAAACAAAAAAGGACATTCTTTTGCCTAAGAAAGTTTGTTTACTGCCTATTAGTGAGCGCCCCTTTTTTCCACCTCAGACCCTTCCTATTCTTATGAATGAAGAAGAATGGCAAGAAACCATCGAATACATTGGCGAACATCACGAGCAACTAACGGGCTTAGTATTAGTAAAAAATCCAAAACCTGAGGATTCAAAACCGGAAGAATTTCATAAAATTGGCACTCTGGTTAAAATTCACCATCCGGTTCTAACCTCTGGAAAAGTTCAATTTATCGCAGAAGGTATTCAACGTTTTAGAATTAAAAAATGGCTCAGTAAAGAAGCACCTTTTTTGGTTGAGGTTGAATATCCGGTTGAACCTAAACAGGATGAATCGGACGAGCTAAAAGCCTACGCTATGGCAATTATTAATACACTAAAAGAATTGGTACCACTCAATCCTTTGTATAGCGAAGAACTCAAATTCTTTTTAAATCGGTTCAATCCCAATGAGCCTTCACAACTGGCTGATTTTGCTGCGAGCGTCACCAGCGCTACG
>JALWSN010000147.1:1193-1864 GCA_027080245.1 Ignavibacteriales bacterium
GCAGCAAGTGCTGGAAACCGTCCATTTAAAAAAACGAATGGAACGAGTATTAGTTTTAATCAAAAAAGAATTGGAAGTTGCCGAGTTACAAAAGGACATACAAGATCAAGTTGAAGAAACTCTGTCAGAACATCAACGACATTTTTTCTTAAAAGAACAGCTAAAAACCATTCAAAAAGAGCTTGGTATCGCAAAAGATGATAAAACGGCGGACATTGAAAGGTTTCAACAAAATGTACAAGGCAAAAAACTTTCTGTTCGCGCTAAAGAAAAGTTGGACGATGAATTAGACAAACTATCGGTACTTGAATCCGGTTCACCTGAGTATGCTGTCACTAGAAACTATTTGGACACTTTTTCTAAGCTTCCTTGGGGCCAATTAAGTAAGGATAATCTCAATCTTCGTGCCGCAAAACGTTCTCTCGATCAGGAGCACGCAGCTTTATCCGACGTCAAACAAAGAATTATTGAATTTTTAGCACTGGGCGCTTTAAAAGGTGAAATTTCTGGCTCAATTATACTCTTAGTAGGGCCCCCGGGGGTTGGTAAAACCTCTATTGGTCGTTCCATAGCGGCAGCGCTTAAGCGCCAGTTTTATCGATTTTCTTTAGGCGGTATGCGTGATGAAGCAGAAATCAAGGGACATCGTAAAACCTACATTGGCGCCATGC
>JALWSN010000148.1 GCA_027080245.1 Ignavibacteriales bacterium
AAACAAATTGATTTTTTCGGAAACGAAATTACAATCCCGCCTTCAAAAGTCGATTCAAGAAACTACAGCGTTTCAACGGGCGGCAGTTGGACTTTGTTCGACGGATTGGCTAACATTGCAAATATTAAAAGTGCTAAAAATCAATTAACCGCCGCTAAACTTCAATTACAAAAGCAAAAAGAAGACATTGTGCTAAAAACAATTCAGCTTTACTACAACGTTTTAAGCGCCAAGGAGCTTTTAAGAGTAAGAGAAGAAAACGTTAAGTACAATCAAAAACTTTTGGAGACCATTGAATTAAAAAACAAGCTTGGTTCGGTTGCCGTTAGCGACGTTTATTCTCAAAAAGTTCAGCTTGGCAACGCGCAGCTTCTTGAAATTCAAGCTAAAAACGATTATGAAAACGCAAAAAGCACATTGTTAAATTATTTGGCTTTGAACATTCTGGACGACTACGAATTAGCGGATTCTAACGTTGCGGATTTGCAAGGAGCGGAGAGTCAATTAAAAGATTTTAATAATATTCAAAAAATGGTGCAAGAGGCATTGACAAACAGACCCGATTACCGCGGGCAACTTTTTAGCTACCGCAGCCGTTTAAACCAAATAACTATTGCAAAAAGCGGCTACTTGCCTTCGCTTTCGGGGAATTTCTCGTTTTCGACGAGCGCAACAAATCCAAAAGATTTGTTCAATCGGCGCGTCTACTTTTTGGGTTTGAATTTGCGAATTCCGATTTTTTCCAATTTCAACACGGAACGCTCGGTTGAACTTGCCAAAGTTGGCGCTTTGAACGCAAGGGAGGATTTGCAGGCTCTGAAAAGACAAATTAAAATTGAAATCCAACAAACTTACTTAAATTTAATTGCGGCTAGAGAGCAATGGGACGTTAGCGTCGCTAACGTAAAGTCCGCCCTGGAAAACAGGAAAGTCAACCGCGAGCGTTACAATTTGGGTTCGGCTACCATTCTCGATGTTTTGCAATCGGACAGAGATTACACGCAAGCAATTCAAAATAAAATAAGCGCTGAGTATTCCTATTACCAACTGCGCTTTAGCCTGTTGAACGCAATGGGTAAATTGGATTACAAGAAATACGAATAAAAATTTCATTAAGGAGAAAACACAGATGGCAAAAAAGAACGGTAAAAATTCGAAGAAAAAGATAATAGTTATTAGCGCGCTTGCGCTGTTAATTATAGCCGTTGTTGCGGTTGTTTTATTAAACAGCAACAAGGAAAAAATAATTCCCGTTCAGGTGGAAAAAGCTCGCCTCAGAACAATTACGCAAGTGGTAAGCGCAACGGGTAAAATCAATCCTGTGGATGAGGTTCTTTTAAGACCGGAAGTAAACGGGGAAATCGTAGCGCTGCCGGTTCACGAAGGAGATTTTGTGAAAAAAGGACAATTATTGGTTCGAATAAAGCCCGACATTTACATCGCTCAAAAGAACAGGGCAAAGGCTACTTTAGATGCGGCAAAAGCGCAATTAAAAGTCCGTAAGGCAAATCTCGATCAAGTAAAAGCAGAATATTTCAGAGTAAAAGGGCTTTACGCAAAGCAACTTGCAAGCGAAGCTGAATTGGAAAAAGCTAAAGCTACTTATTTGCAAAGTCAGGGCAGTTACGAAGCTCAAAAATCCGCCGTAATGCAAGCCGAAGAATCGCTTAAAGAAGCGGAAGAAAATTTAAAGAAAACCGAAATAGACGCTCCATTCGACGGAACTATTACCTCTCTCGACGTTGAGTTAAGCGAAAGAGTTTTAGGTAGTTCTTTTAGTCAGGGAACTCCGTTAATGACAATTGCCGATTTATCTAAAATGGAAGCTACGGTGGACGTCGACGAGAACGACGTTGTTTTGGT
>JALWSN010000149.1 GCA_027080245.1 Ignavibacteriales bacterium
TTGCCTGCTTACGTCCAACGAATTTTGCATTAGATGAAAAGCTTCGAGGTTGGCGGTTGTCTCGCCTTTTATTATTAATTTTGGAGAGGAAGGGGTTCCTTTCTCACCAATAAATAAAGGCATTTCGTAAATTGAAGAGTATCCGTTCAAATTACCCACGAAAATAATTTTGCCTTTTCCTTCTAAAACAACGGGGTTGGCATTAAAACCTGCAGAGGTTAATTTAACAGCTTTTTCCTCGAAGGGTAATTTGGTTTTTAGCAAAGGGTAATATTTTTGTTTTAACCAAAAGGTAAATTCATCGCTTATTTTCTTGAACGGCTTGCCGATTGTGAATTCAATTAGTTTGTTGAATTTGTCGAAACGCCAAAATCCTTCGAGCAGTTTTAATATTAAATCCTTGCCGTATTTTTTTGAGAGAAAACTTAAAAATATTTGTCCCTCCTTGTACATTAAAAACGTGCCGTTGATTTTTTGAATGTCGCTAATGGGCACAAATTTATTGTTAAGTACTACATCCCTGATTACCATCTCGGCCTGAGCGTCCCATTTTGTAGACCAAAATTCCGCAAGCCCTTCGGTAAACCAAAGCGGGGGGTATTTGTCGTCGGGCAATCTGTGTCTTCGCAACACGCTGAAAATTTTACTCGTCATGAAAACGTGAATCAGCTCATGCCGGATTACGTGCCTGAAATCTTTAATTGAGCCAAGGTAAGGTATTACTACTCGTCCTTTAATGAATTCAAAAAATCCGCCCACGCCTTCGGGGATGAATCCTGGCGTTGTGTTTGTTTGCTGAAATTGAATGTGCGTGTTGTAAATTATTAATGGAATCCTTGTAAGAACAATGTGATTAAATTTTACTTTGTCTTCTTCAAAGGCTTCTTCAGCAAATTTTGCGGCGGTTTCGGCAATGCCCTTCAGGCGTCCGTAGTAATAAATGTCGAAATGTTTTGTTCGAATTATTCTCCAGTTAAAACTTTCGTACTGAACCTTGTTCCTGCCGAAGGAATAAAATTGAGCTTTAAGCGAATTAAGGAAAAATAAATTTACAACAAATAATATTTTAATTGTTGTCTTTAACAAGTTGATTTTTTAAGTAATGAATGTAATCGATTTCAGAAGGATCTTTGCCTCGCATTACAGCCAGATAAAAGCTAATCCAATCTCCCAAATAAATCAAATCCATTGTGCGTAATTTGAAATTTGCTTCGCTGCTTTCCAAAATAATTATTTCTGCGCTCGATTTCGAAATTAACTGGGAGGTAATCTCAATTCGCTTTTTAATTTTAGGATGGTAAACCTCGTCGGCAATGTAAATTACTTTTGCGTTGAAGTAGTTTGGATTAAAAGTTTCCCAGCCAACAATTTCGTTGTGATTGTACTCGGGTAACACGTTGTGGAAAGCGTGTAATTTGGAATTTTCGTTAAACTGTTCTTTTAATCTTAAACCGATTCCCGAAGTAACCCCATCGGTGGAATAAATTACCGGAATAAAACCGATCAATTTTTCGGCTAATAAAACAGGGGACGAATCTTCCCGCGAATACTCTTCGCCCTTTGTTTTCAGTAGTTTCGCAGAGCCGGTTAAAAAGGAATCTTGATTTGAAATCAATCCGGTTTTTTCGAATATTTTAACAAGCGTAAAGAAGTTCAAGTAGAAGGCGTACCTTGGTTGAAAGCCTTTCTTTAACTTTGCCAAAGGTAAATTATTGTTAATAGCAAAATTTTCCAATTTGCCGCCGGTGGATTGACAAACAATTTGCGCTCTTCTTTTCAGCGCTTCTTCGCCGGCGCTTAACGTTTCTTCTGTGTTGCCGGAATAAGATGAAAGAATTACAAGAGTGTTTTCATTTACAAAT
>JALWSN010000150.1 GCA_027080245.1 Ignavibacteriales bacterium
CAGGGAAAAAAGATATTTTAAGTATTGATTAGAGGGTTCAATAAATCAGACCTTGTTTATTTTTGAAATCCAAAGCTTAATAAAAATGGCATGCTACCCTTTGTCATATCGACCCCCGATTCATCGGGGGGAGATATCTCTAACACATTCTCCAAGAAATTTCTCCTCCGCCGAGGCGGGGTCGGAATGACCAGGCGCTACGCTCTTACGAAATGACAATTTGTTGTTGCTGTCATTCCGAACCTCGACGGAGTCGAGAGTGAGGAATCTCTATTGCTTAAAATGCTACAAATTTTCTTGAGATTTCTCCCTACGGTCGAAATGACAACTTCACTAAACACATTACTGTCATATCGAACCCCGATTTATCGGGGTGAGATATCTCTAATACATTCTTCAAGAGATTTCTCCTCCGCCAAGGCGGAGTCGAAATGACACTCTTTATTGTCATATCGATCCCGACTTGTCGGGAGAGATATCTCTTTTATCTTTTGCATTCTTGAAAAAGAGATTTCTCAGTCGTCCCGCAGAATGAGTGACTCCCTCGAAATGACTGGGAACACTTTGTCATATTGACCCTTCCTTGGCGGGGGAGATATCTCTTTTCATCCTGGCACGGCAAAGCAGTTAGCCAGATATTGAGATTGACAAAGTAGTTAAAATTCTTTAATCATTCAGCCATCCAACCATGCTTTTATTAAAGGTAAGAATGTATCAATAAAATACTTTGACAAAAAAACGAAAACTTGATTGAGGATACTATTCATCCATTTTTTTTCGCTCCGCTGAAGCTCTTTTTCGTGTTGTTGTTTGAGTTTCTACAAAGATGTCGTCCCGTTAAGATTTTGTTCTTTTGGAATTGCACTTTAAAAATTGGCTTGTAAAAACGTTCTACAATTTAAATTATTGCCTTGTAAAAATTACTGCATTCATGCCTTATTTCAAAAGACATATTGACAGCGAATTATTAAAATGGGAAAATTCCCCGAAGCGAAAACTTATTCTTTTAAGAGGAGCTCGACAGGTTGGCAAGACTCAAACCGTTCGGAATTTAGCCAAACAATTTGAATATTTTATAGAAATAAATTTTGAAGAAACAAAATCAATTCATGCACTAATCCATTAATCCACAAATTTAATCCATTTACTCAGCTTCACACTCAAAAGAACGTATTGAATATTAAAGGAACACGACTCTAAACTTATTACTTAAGACTTATTCCTTAAGACTTCTCAATTAAGATTACAAAACTCACGTCTCATCGCTAATTACAACGTTTTTGTATTTTGCTTGAACTTCTTTCTGAATTTCCGTTGCCCACTTCTTCTCTGCTTGAAATCTAAGAATGATTTTGCGTTTTCCTTTGCGCAGGTTTTCGTAAGTTGTTAAAATACTGATACATTTAAACTCGAATTCGCGCATTAAATCGCAAATTTCTTTAATCGAGCCGGGTTTGTCGGGAATCACCAAAGAAAGCCTGTAGCTCGGATGCCGGGCGCCTGTAATCGTAATCAAAGCTCCGAAAATATCGTGCTCGGTAATTATTCCCACAAGCTCTTTGTTTTCTAAAACTGGCAATCCGCCTATCTTGTTGTCGTGCATTAAAATTGCCGCATGTTCAACCGTGGATTTTGGGGAGACCGTAAGGACTTTCTTAGTCATTACGGATTTTACTTTAATCTTGGACATCAAGTAGTGGAGTTCCCAAATGTCCAGCGAAGTTACTTTTGATGGAGAAGCTTCTTTTAAGTCGCGGTCAGTAACAATTCCAATTAACTTACCATCTTTTACGACGGGTAATCTCCTGATTTTATTTCGTTTTAAAATATTAATTGCTTCGCTTAAACTCTCGTCCGGTTCAACGGTAACAACTTTTTTAGTCATCCAATTTTCAACAATCATTTTTAGCTCCTATTAAATTCCCAAATAAGCCTTTTTAACGTGCTCGTTATTCAGCAATTCTTTTCCAGCGCCGCTTAGAACAATTCTGCCGTTTTCAAGCACATAAGCTCTGTCGCAAAATCTTAAAGTAGATTGAACGTTTTGCTCCACTAACAAAACCGTAATCCCTTGGCGGTTAATGCTTTTGACAATTTCAAAAATGTCCTGAACCAACACGGGCGCAAGCCCCAAGCTAGGTTCGTCTAACATTAACAACAAAGGCTTTGCCATTAGTCCCCGCGCCACAGCCACCATCTGCTGCTCGCCGCCGGAGAGAGTACCGGCTAATTGTTTCCGTCTTTCTTTTAACCGCGGGAAAAGTTCGTAACATTCCTCCAGAGTTTGCTGACGCATTTGTTTTGCCTCGCCGTAAAGCGCACCCATTATTAAATTTTCCTCTACCGTCATTTCGTTAAACAATCGCCTGCCTTCCGGCACATGAATTAGCCTGCGCTTAATTACATCCGCGGGTTTAATTTTATTTAGTTCTTCCCCCCTGAACAAAATTCGCCCGGAAAATGGTTTGTAAATTCCCGAAATTGTGTTTAACGTTGAAGATTTGCCCGCGCCGTTAGCTCCTACCAGCACAACAATTTCGCCTTCTTTAACCTCAAACGATACGTCCCAGAGAACCTGCAAATCCCCGTAACCCATGTTTAAATTCTCGACCTTAAGCATTAAACCCTCCCTGCAAAGTTTCGTCGGTTCCCAAGTAAGCTTCGATTACCGTTGGATGCGCAGCTACTTCCTTTGGCGAGCCTTCGGTAATAGTCGAGCCAAATGCAATTGCGTGAATCCTGTCGCTGATGTTCATTATTACTTTCATGATGTGTTCTACAATAATAATGGTAATGCCAAGTTGACTTCGAATTTTTTTGATTATTTCAATTGCTTCGTCCAATTCGGAAGGATTTAATCCCGCTGCCGTCTCGTCCAAGAGCAGCAATGAAGGACGGGTAGCTAGCGCTTTGGCAATTTCCAATCTTTTTCTGCCGGCAATAGGCAAGCTACCAGCCCTGAAATATTTCACTTCAGTAAGATTGCAAAAATCAATTACTTCGGAAGCTACTTTCCTTGCTCCTTCGAACGAAGTTTCCCTCGCGAAAGCAGCTGCCATTACATTTTCCTCAACCGTTAATCTTTTCAAAGGTCTAACTTTTTGAAACGTTCTGCCGATGCCAAGCCGGGCAATTTCAAAAGTCTTTTTACTTGTAATTTCAATTCCCCTGAAATAAATTTTTCCGGAAGTAACGGAATAATATTGGTTAATTAAATTAAAGATTGTCGTCTTACCGCTGCCGTTGGGTCCAATCAAACCGAATATTTCGCCTTCTTTAACTTCAAGCGAAACTTTATTGACGGCGACAAGTCCGCCAAAAGCTTTAGTTAAATTTTCCAGAACCAAGAAACTCATTTTGTAGCCTTTTTTAATCTGAATTTTCTGAATTTTTTAACAATTAAGTCCCAATCTCCAACCACGCCGCCAGCCATGTAAAGAATTACGAAAATCACCAGCAAACCAAAAACCAGAGCATGCACTTTGGAAATCCACTGCGGGGCTAATCCGAAGAACGCAGAGCGAAAGAGCTCCTGCACTAAAACCATTATTATTGCGCCAACTGCCGGTCCCCAAATAGTTCCGACGCCGCCGATTATTCCAACAAGAATTGTAATGATTGAAATATTGTGCAAAGCAAAAACGACTTCGGGATCAATAAATCCCATGTAAATCATGTAAAAAGCGCCGGCGGTTCCGGCCCAAAAAGTTGAAACAGCCATTGAAATATTTTTGTATTTGTGGGTATTAATTCCAATTGCCTTAGCGGCGTCTTCGTCCTCGCGAATGGAAAGGAAGTAAAACCCGGCTTTGCTTTTCATTAAAGCCTTTACCGAAAAAACCGTGGCTAAAGCAATCGCCCAAATAATGAAATAATAAGGGTATTTGTCCACCCACGTGGTAACGTAAAGAATTCCGTTGTGCCCGTTAGTAAGCCATTCTTCCTGCCCGAAAATAATTCGTAAAATTTCCGCCGTCGCAAGCGTTCCCAAAGCAAAATAGGGACCGCGTAATTTAAAGACGACAATCCCAAGCAAATAGCCCAGAACAACCGCCGTAATTCCGCCGGTTAAAAGCCCCCACCAAGGGGAAATTCCCCAATGCATGAAAGGCAAACCAGCCGCGTATGCGCCGATTCCAAAATACGCCGCATGACCAAAGGAAACTTGCCCTGTGTAACCTGCAAGCAAATTCCAGGAGCTACCAAGCACAACCCACATCATAATAAAAATAAAAAGCCCTTGCATGTAAGGAGAATCGTAAAACAACAACGGAATAATGATAGTTAAAAGAATGATTATTTGCTCGTACTTCGTAATCGTAAAAAACTTTAAGTTAATATCCTTCATTTAATCCCCGCTAAACTTTCGTAAATCTTTTAAGCCCGCCGGGCAAAAAGACCAACACAACTAAAAAGATGAACAACCCGAAAGCGTCCCTGTAACCTTGAGAGATGTAAGTAGCGCCAAAAGTCTCTGCAATGCCCAGCACTAATCCGCCGGCAATTGCGCCAATAGTGGAGCCCATTCCTCCTAAAATAGTAATTACAAAAGCTTTAATTGTAAACAAAGGTCCAACGTCCGGGTACAAATAGTAAACGGGCAGGAAAACCGAACCCGCCGCAGCAATCAACGCGCTACCCAAACCGTAAGTAAAAATTGTAATTTTTTCGGAGCTAATTCCCATTAACGTTGCGGCTATTTTGTCTTGCGAAGCCGCTCTTATCGAACGCCCCAAATCGGTTTTCATTAACAAATAAAACATTGCGGCGGTTAAAACCAGAGAAAAAGCAAATGCAACAAACAAGGGAAAACTAATTGAAATCTTCCCCAAATGCCAAACCTTGTCCGAGTAAGCAGTGCGAACCGAACGGTAATCGCTTGTAAAAATAGAACGAGCCAACTCGACTAAAACCATTCCAATGCCCACGGTCATTAATACTTGATTTTCTGGAAGAATCGATTCCTTTTCAATTAAAGGATTCAACAAATATTTGCTAATTGCCTCGGCTAAAAAGAAAATAACGGGGACGGAAATGAAAATCGAAAGGTAAGGATCGATTCCCAGATAGTACCACAAAGTCCAGGTAATGTACATCGACACCATTAAAATTTGACCGTGCGCCAAGTTAATTATTTTTAGCACGCCCATTATTAAGGTCATTCCGATGCCTAAAATTGCGTAAAGTCCGCCGATTAGCAATCCCGAAACCAAAGATTGCAAAACCATTTCCATGAAAAAATCTCCTTGTAAATTTAGGAAGCTGCCCGAGCTTTTTGAAGAAAGCCCGAGCAGTAAAACATTTTAACAGAACATTATTTCCAGACTTTGTTCCAATTAATTGGGTATTCGAACTTAGCGTTGGCAAGATTTTTAGGCCAAACGAGTTTCAGTTCGCCGTTAATCCACTGAACGACGTAAGTTCTCATTTTGTTCTGGTGGATTTTCTTACCGTAGGAAGTAAATTTAACCGGACCGAACGGAGTCATCATGTCCGTTGCGTCCAACGCCTTTTTAATGTTCTCTTTGGAATAATCCCCGTTGCATCTTTTGAGAACATCCGCAACTACCAGCGCTGCGGAATAAGCTTCGGCGCCGTGGTAATCAGGACCATTACCGCCGTATTTTTTAATGTAGTTGTCGAAATATTCCTTAGCGCCTTTAATCGGCAATGTTTGATGCCAGAGCGTTGCGGAAACGACTCTTTCGCTAGCCGGACCGGCGTTAGCCTTAAATTCAGGCATAGTGAAACCGGCACCTGCGCCTACGAACAATTTTGGTTTTACGCCAAGTTCTCTGGCTTGTTTCATCAGCATTGCCGCGTCCATGACGTAAGAAATCATGTAAATTACGTCCGGTCTTTTTTTCCAAACGTTCATCAATAATGGTTTGAAATCGACTGTGCCTTCGGAATAGGACTGAACACCAAGCACTTTAATTCCTAATTTTTCCGCCGATTTTTTGAAAGACTTTGCGCCTTTTGTCCCGAACGCCGTGCTTTCGTGAATAATGAAAACGGTTTTGGGTTTTACCACTTCGCTCAGCAATGTTTCCAAACCCGAAGCATACTCGGAAACGGGAGGATTAAGACGGTAGATGTAAAATTTATCGCCGTCTTTTGTTGTTAAATTGAAAGCTTCCGGCTCGGTGATTTTGTCGACAGAACCCGTGTTAACCAAAAACGGAACCTTGTACTGTTGGGCGACAGCCGCGGCGGCAAAAGTTACGGACGAGGAATAACCGCCTGTAATCAACGGAACTTTGTTAACTGTAATTAGTTTTTCGGCGCCTGCCCTTCCTACGTCGGGTTTGCCGGTGTCGTCTTCGTAAATAAACTGTAACTGCCTGCCATTAATTCCGCCAGCCTTGTTGATTTTTTCCTTTGCCAGTTCAAAGGAATTCTTTTCCATCTCCCCGAAATTAGCTTTTGAACCCGTAAGGGGCAAAAGAACTCCAATTTTAATGGGTCCGGTTTCTTTTTTACTGCACCCGTTAAAATTGAGAATTATCGCTAAGGCTAAAATGGCGGATAAAATTTTTCCTAATTTCATTTCGCCTCCACCTAATTTTTAAGAAAAAAAATTGGGAGGTTAAAAAACCTCCCTTACAAACTATTTAATCATTATTTAAATGACGCAATGAACAAACATTCGATTTTCTTACGATTGAAATCTTTGTTCACGTCATTTGTCTCGGAAATAACACGAACCCTGGGCATCATTATTACCTTGGAAGTTTTGGATTTGAACAATGTATAAGTGTAAGCAAGATAAACGTAGCCATAGTTCGTCTTTTGATCGCCGCTGGAAAGTTTGTCGGTTCTTTGAGCCAAGTCGTACCAAGCGGTTAAGGCTCCCGGTCCGAGTTTACCTACGACTTTGAACCTGAAGAGCGAACCGTCGTATTTGTTAGTATTGTCCGCGTTGTTAGACGTCATTGCGGCAGTAAAGCCAAAGCCGAATCCGCCAAACTTAGGCGTAGCGATATTAATTCCGTAAGTAGTGGGAGCCGCCACATTGTTGCTGGCGTAAGTAAAATAAATAGCCGGTTGGAAGGAAAATCCCCCGGCTTTAAACGAATAATCTACGCCGAAAGTGTAAGTGTCGTGCAAATCTTTTGTGACGTTACCGTTAACGTCGGTTGCATAGTATTCGTTGTTGTCCTTGGTTGCAAGGTAATTAATTTTACCGGGACCTGCTTTAATGTAACCTTTGAAACCTGTCGCGGAATTCAAACGGTAAATCGCAAAAGCAATGTCAATCATCTTGCCGGGCAAATAATGAATGTCGTACATTGGATTGGCAATGCCGTTCAACGGAATAATACCGCCTTCAATTCCAAAAGATTTTCCGTGATAACCAAAATACATTAAATTGAAGTTAACGCCGGGGCGCGCAATAGGATCGCCGGCTAAACCGGGTTGCTCGGCCAAGCCACTCGTATAATAGTAACCGGCATAATTATAGTGCCCCAGTTGAACATGACCGAACCAGCCGCCGCCGATATTTACTTTCATATTCAAGCGAGCTCGCATCATGTAGTACATGTCGTTCTTCACGCCGCCGTATTTTCCGTAATCTTTCATGTCGTAACGGGGACGGACTTGCAGATCGCCGGACCATGAAATC
>JALWSN010000151.1 GCA_027080245.1 Ignavibacteriales bacterium
GGGCAATGGTAATCGATTTGCGCAAATGTGTCGGCTGTCATTCCTGTACAATTTCTTGCGCGGCTGAAAACAAATTGCCCCCCGGCGTGGTTTACAGACCGGTATTAACCGAAGAAATAGGCGCGTACCCGAACGTTGCCGAACGTTACATCCCGCGTCCCTGCATGCAGTGCGAAGACCCGCCTTGCGTTGACGTTTGTCCCGTTCACGCAACGTGGAAAAGGGAAGACGGCATCGTGGAAATTGATTACGACCAATGCATCGGCTGCCGTTATTGCATCACGGCTTGCCCTTACAGCGCGCGTACGTTCGACACCGGGCATTTTTACACCGAAGGCGCTCCTGAAAAAGGCGGAGCTTTCGTTGGCGAAGAAGCCCGCGTTTACGAAGAAGAGCCTACTTACGGCTACGGAATTGCCCGTTACCGCGAAGAAGGCGAATCGCCAATCGGCAATGCCCGTAAATGTACTTTCTGCATTCACAGAGTCGAACAAGGATTGCTTCCGGAATGCGTTGTTTCCTGTATCGGCAGAGCCACTTATTTTGGGGACTCAAACGATCCCGAAAGCCTCGTTTCCGAACTCATCGGTTCGCCTAACGTAATGAGGCTTAAAGAAGAAATGGGAACGCATCCTAAAGTATATTACTTACTTTAATTAGGAGATAAAAATATGACGCAAGAAAACAAAGCAGCAGATAAAACTTTTTGGACGATTGTCATTATTGCTTTCGTTGTTGGGCTTATTGCCTTCTACGACAGAATGACGGTTGGTCACCTTCACGCAAATTACGGCTCCTACGTTCCCTGGGGATTGTGGGTTGCCGGTTACATTTATTTAATAGGTCTTTCCGCAGGCGCTTTCTTAATGTCCGCTTTAGCCTATGTTTTCCGGATTAAAATGTTCGAAAAAATAGGCAAATTGGCGCTTCTTACGGCGCTGGCAACGTTAATTGGCGCTTTGCTTTCAATCTGGATGGACTTAGGCCACATGTGGAGAGTTTGGAGAATGATTGTCCACACAAACTTCGGGTCCGTAATGGGCTGGATGGCGTGGCTCTACGGTTTTTATTTTATTTTGTTATTGTTTGAATTTAAATACGCTTTGCGCGCGGACATGATTGGAAAATCCGAAGACGAACTGCCTGCAAAATGGCTTCAGGCATTGGTCGGATTTAATCCCGCGCAAAAGGAAAAATATTCAAGGGACAAGGATAGGAACACACTAAGAATATTGGGCAGCATTGGAATTCCGTTGGCTATTGCGTTCCACGGTTCCGTTGGCGCTATTTTCGGCGCGGTTGGAGCCCGCCCGTATTGGAGTTCGGGATTAACCCCAATCATCTTCCTTGTTGGCGCCCTGCTTTCAGGTGGAGCTTTGTTAATGGCTGTCACCAAAATTTGGGGACCTAACAGAGGAAGCAAAGAGCATTCGGAAATAATTCTTACAATGGGAAAAATTATTTTGGGACTCTTAGCCTTCGATTTCTTGCTTGAATGGGCTGAGGTTACAATCGGACTTTGGGCTTCTATTCCCGCGGAAACCGAAAGCCTTAAACTTGTTCTGTTTGGACATTACTGGTGGGTTTTCTGGTTCGTACATGTTTTGTTTGGTATTTTGGTGCCTGCATATTTGTTGCTGTTCAAAGGCAAATCCACTACGGCTGCGGCTTGGGCTGGCGGTTTGATTGCTATTACATTCCTTTCCGTAAGGTTGAATATTGTAATCCCGGGTTTAGCCGTGCCGGAATTAGAAGGCTTGAGGAACGCTTTTACAGGTCCGGGACTTACGTTTAATTACTTCCCGAGCGTAATGGAATGGGGCATTTTAATATTTACAATTTCTATTGCGGCTTTAGTTTTTATGCTTGGTAAAAAATATTTGCCTCTTTATTCACGCGAAGACCTTTCCGATTCCCAATCAGAAAATCAAGCAATAGGAGTTTAATATGAAGAACAAAACAAATGAAAATAAAAACGGTTTAACGCGAAGGGATTTCTTCAAAACCACGGCTTTGCTTGGCGGTACGGGGCTTTTAGCCAGCGCGGTGGCGCAGGGTAAAACTATCGCCGACCCCAGCATCCCCGTCGACCAGTACCACCTGAACGAAGCTGAAAATGTAATTTATTCCGTCTGTTTGCAATGCCACACGGATTGCCCGATTAAAGTTAAAATACACAATGGCGTTGCGGTTAAAATTGACGGCAATCCCTACTCAATTCAAACAATGAATCCCGCTATCCCTTACAAAACGGACATCACCGACGCGGCTAAAATTGACGGCGGTATTTGTCCAAAAGGACAAGCGGGCATTCAAACATTGTACGACCCTTACAGAGTAACTAAAGTTCTTAAAAGAGCCGGCAAACGCGGCGAAAATAAGTGGGAAGTAATTGATTTCCACAAAGCAATCGACGAAATCGTCGAAGGCGGCAAGTTATTCTCCAAAGTGCCCGGAGAAGAAAACCGCGTTGTTACCGGTTTGAAGGACCTTTACGCTTTGAGAGACCCAAAACTTTCCAAAGCGATGGCTGGCGACGCTAAAAAAGTTGCCGCCGGTAAAATGACTGTGGCGGCTTTCAAGAAAAAATACAAAAAACATCTCGACCTGTTAATAGACCCTAACCATCCCGATTTCGGTCCTAAAAACAACCAGTTCGTTTTTCAAGCCGGAAGAATTGAACACGGAAGAAAAGAATTTGCCAAACGCTGGATGCACGGCGGATTCGGCAGCAACAACTGGTTTGAACATACGACCATTTGCGAGCAATCGCACCACATTGCTTACAAAAAGGTAACGGGACAATTTTCCGGCGGAAAATGGCACAACGGTAAGGAACACATGAAGCCGGATTTCTACAACGCCGAATTTGTGATTATTTTCGGCACCAGCCCCGTGGAAGCCAACTTCGGTCCTCCTCTTTTAAGCAATCAATTAACAACCCCGATGTCTAAGGGTCAACTTAAAATTGTTGTCGTTGATCCTCGCTTGTCCAAAACGGCGGCTAAGGCTTGGAAATGGTTCCCGGTTAAACCCGGCAGCGACGCTGCGTTGGTTTACGGAATGATGCGCTGGCTGTTCGAAAACAATGGTTACGACGAGAAATATTTGACTAATTCCACAAAAGCCGCCGCTGTTGCGGATAACGAAAGTACTTGGACTAACGCCACTCTGTTGGTTAAAATCGAAAAAGACGGTCCGGGCGCTTTGTTGAGAGCTTCCGATATTGGAATTGGCGGAAAAGAACAATTCGTTGTAATTAAAAACGGAAGACCCGTTGCTATTAACCCGGACGATTCCAAGAGAGTTGTTGAAGGCGAATTGTTTTACAAGGGTAAGATTGGAAACGTAAAAGTTAAGACCAGTTTCCAAGTCTTAAAAGATTACGTATTTTCCAAAACTTTGAACCAATGGGCAGACGAGTGCGGAATTCCCGTAAACGAAATAGTTGAAGTAGCCCGCGAATTCAAAAAGCATGGTAAAAAATCTGCTACCGAGCTTTACCGCGGCGCGGTTCAGCACACTTACGGCTATTACAACGCTCAAGCAATTATCACGCTTAATTTGTTCGCCGGCAATCCCGATTGGAAAGGCGGACTTTCGGCTGGCGGCGGACACTGGCACGAGGATGGTTCGAAAGCGGGACAGCCTTTCCCGTTGAAAAAGCTGCACCCGAACAAAATTACTTCCTTCGGGCACAAAATCAATCGCGAAGGCGAACATTACGAAAACTCCACATTGTTCCGCGAGCATGGCTATCCGGCAAAACGCCCGTGGTTCCCGCACACCGGGAATGTTTACCAGGAGATCATTCCCTCGGCGCAGGACGGCTATCCTTACAAAATAAAAGCGTTGATGACTCACAAAGGAACGCCCGCGTTGTCTTCGCCCGCAGGGCACAAAATGATTGAAGCCCTTGCGGACGTGAACGCTATTCCGCTTTACATTGCAAGCGACATTGTGATCGGCGATACTTCGATGTACGCCGATTACATCTTCCCGGATACCGCTATTTGGGAAAGGTACGGAATGCCGCACACAACGCCGGCTTCGCCAATTAAGCACACCAAAACCCGCCAGCCCGCCGTTGAACCGCTGGTAGAAAAGGTTAAAGTGTTTGGCGAAGAAATGCATGTAAACATGGAAACGGTAATGCTTGCGATTGCCGAAAAATTGAAATTGCCCGGTTACGGCAAAAACGGCTTCGGCGCAGGCATGGACTTTACGCGTCAGGAAGATTTCTACCTTAAAATGGTAGCTAACGTTGCGGCAGGCGACAAGCCTGGTCACGCCGTGCCCGACGCTTCGGCTAAGGAGATGAAAATATTCCTCAAAGCGCGCAGGCATCTTTCCAAAGCTACCTTTAACCCGGCGAGATTCCAGAAATCCGTTACCGACGTTAAAGGCTTTAATTGGTGGAAAAAGGTTGTTTACGTGCTGAACCGCGGCGGTAGAATGGAAGACTTCGACGCTTACAGAAACAGCGGCGATAAACTGCCTCACAAATTCGGGAAGATGTTCAACATTTACGTTGAACCTGTGGCTCTTACGCGTCATCCGTTTACAGGCAGGAGATTCTCCGGAATAGGATTGTACTTGCCGCCAATGGCGTACAACGATAAACCTATTTCGCAGGAAGACTTCCCGCTGAAGCTTATTACTTACAAAGAAATCATCGGCGGTCAATCCCGCACATTGCCTAACGATTACTGGCTTTCGGCAATAGGACCGGAAAACCACATAATCATTAACGCCGAAACGGCTAAGAAATTCGGAGTTAAGGACGGCGACATGGCTAAATTAGTTTCGCCAACCAACCCCGAAGGCGTGTGGGACTTGAAAAACGGAGTGAAAAAACCCGTTGCCGGCAAAGTTAAAGTCGTGCAGGGCATTCGCCCGGGCGTAGTTGCGGTTTCCTGGAGCTACGGACACTGGGCTTACGGCTCAAGCGACGCTTTGATTGACGGTGAAGTTGTTCCGGGCGACGACCGACGTAAAAAAGGCTTGTGTCCCAATGCTGTCATGCACGTCGACCCGGTTCTTAAAAATGTGGCTTTGGAAGACTTAATTGGAGGCTCGGCTTCTTATTATGATTCCAAAGTAAATTTGGTTAAATTATAGTAGTTCTTTTTGAATTTTTTCTCCGAGTCATTTCGTCCTAAGTCCCTGCGGATATGGCGAATGACCGATAGGGCGCGCTTGGAAACGAACGCGCCTGCCAGTTCGAATCGATTCATTCGATTAAGAACGCTTTGCAAAGGAGAAATTAATTTTAATTAATTAAAAACCCCGTTTTGCAAAGCGGGGTTTTTTTGTTCTTTATTTTTGCCGGCGTTAAGTTCGGAAAATTAAAAGAGTTGAAAACATTAAGCTTTTAATTCCTTCTTAAAACAACTCACTCTCTAAATCCCTTCTTTGCAGAGGGAACAATTAGGGTGAGTTCTGAAAACTATTAGTAGTTTTAAAAAAATAAAAAAAAGGAGAAACCAAATGGCAGTTCCAAAACGTTACAAAAAATTTAAGGAAGATTACTCCGCTGTGGCAAATGCTTACGAGCAATTAGGCGACGCGGTGCACGCGGCCGGTCCGCTGGATGAAAAGACAAGGGCATTAATCAAGCTTGCTATTTCAACAGGGGCAAGGTTGGAAGGCGCCGTGCATTCGCACACCCGCAAAGCGTTGAAAGCGGGCGCAACGCCCGACGAGCTTAGGCATGTTGTAATGCTTTCACTGCCCACAATCGGGCTTCCTTCGATGATGGCGGCGTTAAGCTGGGTTGACGATATCCTCGAAGGGGATTAAGAATGTTGTTAATCAACCTTGTTAAACTTTTTATTTCTTTTCTTAAAGTCGGCTCTTTTTCTTTCGGCGGGGCTTACTCTTTGCTGCCTTTAATTGAAAGGGAAGCCGTTACAAACAATCATTGGTTAACTCACGACGAATTCCTGAAAGTGCTGGGAATGGTGGAGGTCTTTCCCGGCGCAATCTCAATTAAGTACGCCACTTACATCGGTTACAAAGTTGCCGGCGTGCTGGGCGTGGTTTTTGCAAATTTGGGCAACCTTGTAATGCCTGCCGCAATAATAATGATTGCGGCGCATTTTTACGGCGTTTACGAAAAAAACGAAATTGTAATGAAAGCGTTTCGCGGAATTAAGTACGCCGTAATTGGTCTGGTGGCGGCTTTAATTTACCAGTACGGCGCCCGTAATTTGGAGGAATTGAAAGGGGCGTTCATTATTGCGCTTGGGTTTTTGCTTGTTCTGCTTTTTAAGCTGCATCCGGCTTATGTTGTAATTATTTCGGCAATTTTAGCGATAATTATTTTGTAGGTTGAAATGGAACTAATTGATTCGTTTAACAGAAAGCACGATTATTTAAGAATTTCTTTAACCGACAGGTGCAATTACAATTGTGTTTACTGCAATCCAAATCATCGTACGGTTGGCGGCAAGGGAAGGGAAAATTTACTTAGCTTCGAAGAAATTGAACGCCTGATTGAACTTTTTGCCGCTAAATTGAATTTCAAAAAAGTGCGGTTTACCGGCGGCGAACCCCTTGTGAGGAAAGATGTCTTCAATTTCTTCAGCCGCGTTGGAATTTTAAAACAGAAATACGGTTTGAAAATTGGGCTTACCACAAACGGTTCTTTGATTTACGGCAGAGTAAACGAACTTAAATTGAAAGGCGTGGACAATTTGAACATCAGCATCGATTCGTTGAAACCCGACAAATTCAAATGGATTACAGGTAAAGACGATTTGCCTCGCTTGTTAAAAGTAATTGACGAAGCGGAAAAGGCGGGGTTCAATCCGGTGAAGTTAAATGTGGTGGTCATCAAAGGAATTAACGATAATGAAATTCTTGATTTTGTCGAGCGATTTAAGGACAGGAACATTAACGTCAGGTTCATTGAGTTTATGCCGTTTGGTTCAAATGAGTGGGAGCGGAACGGATTCTTAAGCTTCAGGGAAATAAAAGAGATTGTGGAAAGGAAATTTGCGCTTGCGCCTTTAATTACAGGGGAAAACGCCGTTGCGAAGGATTTTAAAATTTTAGGTTCGCCCGGAAGAGTAAGCTTCATTAGCAGTATTTCGGAACATTTTTGTTCCACTTGCAACAGGGTCAGGATTTCCGCAGACGGAACTTTCCGCGTGTGCCTGTTTTCCAGAGGCGAACAGGAAGTTAATTTTAAAGAACTTTTCCGTAGCGGAGCAAGCGACCGGGAAATAATCGAAGCGCTTCGAAAAGCTATTTTAACTAAGTGGGAAAAGCACCCCGGCGCTGAAACTCTTTCTAAACAAATTCAAAACAATATGATGGAAATCGGAGGTTAGGCTTTGGAAAAAAATAACGGCGTTGAAAAGGAATTAACCCACGTGGACGCTTCCGGTAAAGCTGAAATGGTGGACGTTTCCGGCAAGCAGGCAAATTTGCGAACGGCTAAAGCTTACGCAAAGGTCAAGGTTTCGGAGCATTTGTTTGAATTGATTAAAAACAATGAAATTGAAAAAGGAGACGTTCTGACTACGGCGAAAATAGCCGGCATTCAAGCCGGTAAAAAAACTTACGAATTGATTCCCCTTTGCCACAATATTTT
>JALWSN010000152.1 GCA_027080245.1 Ignavibacteriales bacterium
GGCTTGGCTAATACTAAAGATCCAAAAAAAATTGAATTTAAGTTAATGGAATTATTACCGAAAAAAGATTGGATCAACACAACTCATTTGCTAATGACGCATGGTCGTAAAGTTTGCGTTGCAAGAAGACCTCGATGCACCGAATGCGTTATTGGAGATTATTGTCCTTCGAACATTGTAAATTAAAAGGAGATTAAAATGCCCACGGATGTTTCAAGAGACAGAAACTATTGTCTTAAATTATTGAAAGAATACACAAAGAGCGAAAATTTGTTAAAGCACGCTTACGCTGTAGAAGCTTGCGTTAGAGCTTACGCAAAAAAATTTGGCGAGGACGAAGAATATTGGGGTAACGTAGCATTGCTGCACGATTTTGATTACGAGAAATATCCCACTGCTGAGGAGCATCCTTACAAAGGTGCGGAAATATTGGAGGAAAAGGGCTTCGACGAAGAATTCCGCGAAGCAATTCTTTCACATGCCGAATACACGGGCGTTCCACGTAACACTTTGCTAAAAAAGACTTTGTTTGCCTGCGATGAATTAGCGGGATTTATTACTGCCGTAACTTTGGTAAGGCCAAGCAAATCCCTCGACGAAGTAAAAGTTAAATCGGTTAAAAAGAAAATGAAAGACAAGGCTTTTGCCCGCGCGGTAAGTAGAGAAGATATTATTAAAGGAGCGGAAGAATTGGGCGTTCCGCTTGAAGAACACATCGAGTTTTGCATTTCAGCCATGAAAAATGTTAAGGACGTATTGGGGCTATGATTTTAGGGAAAACTATTCCGGATTTCGTTTTAAAGGATCATCTTAACAGAGATTTTCGGCTTTACGAGAATCTGAATAATTGGCTTGTCCTGATTTTTTACGCCGAAAATTATTTGTCTGAAAAAATAATTGAGTACAATGAACATCTGGAAAAACTAACCAGCGCAGGCGTAAATATTGTTTTAATTAACAACGCTTCGATAGAGACAAACAAAGCAATTGTTGAAAAGTTAAATATTAAATTTCTTTTATTAAGCGATTTGGAAGGCAGGCTTAGCAAAGAAATACAAGGGGTTCATCCGTTCAAGAAAAAGAAAATTGTTGTTCTTAACAATAAGGGAAAAATTGTTTACATCGATTACAAATTCCCTTCGTTTTATTTAAATAAATTGCAAACCATCTCCCGCGGTAAAAAAGGGAGTTGATTTTTGCATTAGATTTTTCGGGATTTTTTGTATATTTAATGCTTGAATAATGTAAATTAGTTAACTAATTTTCTTATTAAAATTTGGAGAGGAAATAGCGATTCAGAAAATTTGCTACTGTTAATTCTTAATTATCTGGTGAAGGAAAAATTAGACTATTTGAAGTGGAGAAGAAAATTTAATGCGTAGCAAATTTTCAATATTGCTTTTCCTGTTTTTTTTGATTTTTGGCGAAATCCATTCCCAAGATTTCCGCGTCCTTCAATCCGATTCCAGACGATTAGTAATTGCTTATCGCCCTGTTATTATTGACTCTAACGTCGTTCGGCTAAATGGATTAACTCTGAAAAATTACCAATTGTTAAATGGAATGGACGAGCAAGAATATTCAGCCGGAAGACCTATTTTACAATTTAGAGATTTTGAAGTCGGCGTTCCCGATACAAATGGCGTAACAATTCAAGTAATTAGTTCAAAATTCCATTTTGCTGCGGGACAATTGGATGTTCACAAAAAAGCGTTTAAGAAGAATGGATTTTTTGAATTTCAATACCCGCGCAAAATTGAGATTCAAGCAAAAGAATTGCCTTTGGTTACTTTTGGAGATGCCGGGATGGTGCGGAATTTAATGGTTCAAACAATAAAGGTTTACCCAA
>JALWSN010000153.1 GCA_027080245.1 Ignavibacteriales bacterium
CTATTATTTAGTAAGTTTGTAAATTCAATTGAAGAATAAAATTGTAAGAGACGGATTAATGAAACTCAAAATTTTTTTAGCGCTAATTATTTTTTATTCCCAGGCGATTAAGTCCCAAAGTTTACTTGAACAAATTAAAAAGTTTGCAAACAGTCCCGAACTAAAGCAAGCGGAGTGGTCGGTATGTGCAAAATTCGCCGACAATGCGGAGCCGATAATTGAATTTAACTCAAACAAAAATCTTGCCCCCGCCTCTGGCTTAAAAGTATTCACTACTTCCACGGCTTTTAATTTATTGGGTCCCAAGTTTAGGTATTCCACAAAACTTTACTACTCCGGAAACATTAGAAACGGCGTATTAAATGGAGCCCTAATAATAAAGGGCGAAGGCGACCCCACGCTCGGTTCGTCCAATATTGATGGCGCTTTACCTTTGGACTCGCTAATGCAAAGATGGTTTGCGATTCTAAAGGAAAACGGAATTAATGAAATCAAAGGCGGAATTGTTGCCGACGCTTCTTTCTTTGACGACATTCCCGTTCCCGGAATGTGGTATTGGATTGACCTTGGCAACTATTACGCAGCCGGCGCGAGTGGGCTTTCCGTTCACGACAATTACTACCGCCTTTATTTTCAGCCTTCCCGCATGGTTGGCGAAATAGCAAAATTGCTTAGAACCGAGCCGGAACATTTAGGAATTAAATTTATTAATCACATTAAAACCGCGCAGCGAGGAACAGGGGATAACGGCTACATCTACCGCGCGCCAAGGCAAAAGCTTGCAATTTTACGAGGAACAATTCCACAAGGTAAGAAGGAATTTTTCATTAAGGGTTCGCTTCCCAATCCACCGCTTTTCCTGGCAAACTATTTGAAAGATTATTTAACTTCCGCCGGGATTAAAGTAGGCAGGAAATTAATTGTGGCAACCCAACCCCTTAATTACAGGAATTATTCGTTAATTGATTCCGTTACGTCGCCGCCATTATGGAAGATTATTCAACGAATTTTAACTAAAAGCGACAACTTTTACGCCGAACAATTGTTAAAAACATTCGCTAAAATTACAACAGGCAAAGGCAGCGTTGACGGCGGAATTGAAGTAATTAAAAAATTTCTTTCCGGGCAGAATATCGACACAACGGGCTTAACGCTTTACGACGGATGCGGGCTCAGCCGCTCCAACACAATTACCGCCGAGATGATGGTGGATTTACTAATTAGTAATACCCGCCAAAATTGGTTCAAATATTTTTACGAAGGTTTGCCGGTAGTTAAAAAAGTCAGTAAAATCAAGCTTAGTAAATTTGGCGCAAGCGCGATTTTGGCAAATAACGCGCGAATAAAAAACGGTTTCATTAGCGGCGTTAGAAGCCACAGCGGCTATCTCAGGAATAAATCCGGCAGACTGATTTGTTTTTCCTTGATTGCCAATAATTTTTCCTGTAAAGTAAAAGAAATAGACGCCATTCACGAGAAGGTATTGATTTTATTGGCTAATCTTAAGTAGGCTGAAAATAACGCTTAATTTATTAAAGCATCCAAACATTCTTAATTAACAGGGTGAAAAATGAAAAGCTACTATTACCGATGCTCCAATTGCGGAGAAACGTTCAGTAATGAAGAGGTTGAAGATAATTTTATTTACCTTTGCCCAAAGTGCGGAAGCGCCAACAAGAACGAACCGTTAAAGGGCGTTTTTTTAATTGAGTATGATTACCCTTCCATTGCCAAGAAATATTCTAAAAAAGAGTTTTTGAATTTTCCTCCCGGCAAGTTCTGGCTTTACCCCGAACTTTGGCCTTTGAGGGAAAGAGTTGAAATGAGCGTGTTGGACAAAAT
>JALWSN010000154.1 GCA_027080245.1 Ignavibacteriales bacterium
TGAATAGTGAACAGAGGAAATTGTCTTGTGTTGAAATAATTGACTCAGACGTAATTTGTTACTGTGGGGAGAAGGCTTATTTTAAATATAAATACACTTCTTTTCTATGTCCGATTTTTAATATGTATATTTCCTTTTTCTCCCAAACAGAACTCGATAATTTCCTATTCTTAATCTATAATCAGCGAAGGGATGATTATGTAAATGTTTAATCTGGGATATATCAGGAAAATTCTTTAACTCTTCAACGCCTTCTTTTATTTTGGGGAGATTGTCTTTTGATATTTTCCTTAAGTCCTTTAACACACTTTTTGCGTAGATTAATCTAAACATTTAACTTATTCCAAATTTCATCGTGATTCAAAGTTTCTCCTTTGTTTATTTCATCACGCCGAATGGAAATTTCTTCTTTAAGTTTTTTGTATTTTGATTTATTTAATAATAGCTTGAGAAAGTAAGTGATTTTTCTCTGGTCGCCTTTATCGAGCTTTTCTAAAACTTTCAAATCCAATGTGTCCATTTTTTTAACTCGTTTTTGTTTATTAAGATTCTATTGTTAATGAAAGTAAACTATCTAATTTTTCGTTTTTTTGCAAGCAAAGGAAAATAAATTTTTGAATGAATAGAATCAAGACTGTAATGCTTTCAGTAAAAGGACAGAAAATGTATTAGAGTTGATTCAGTGTGGAATTACTTTTTCGAGCTGAGGTAGTATTTAACTTTTTCGATGAACTCTTTGCTGTCGATTGGTTTGGGGATGTAATCCGTAGCTCCGGCGGCAAGGCATTTTTCCCTGTCTCCTTTCATTGCAAAGGCGGTCAAAGCAATAATGGGGGTTTCCCTGTATTCGGGGAGTTCACGAATTTTCCCCGTTGCTTCAAAGCCGTTCATTACGGGCATTTGCATATCCATTAGGATCAAATCGAATTTTTCTTTCTTTGCCATATCCAAAGCTTCCTGACCGTTTTCTACAATAACAATATTGTTGAAATTATTTTTCTTCAGAAGCCTTGTTACAATAATTTGAGAATGCTTGTAATCTTCGGCAAGGAGAATTTTCGGCTCGTCTTTTTTGCTTACTACTTCTTCAACGGGAGGAGCTTCTTCGTAGCGCTTAATCATCGCGTTAATAGTTTCGGCAAGGTCTTCAATGTTAGTGCTTTTCTTACTAAGCAATTCGTCGAACAGGCCGTCGATGTTTTTCAAATCTTCTTCGAAGTTTTCCTTCCCCGTGTAAATAATAATAGGTAGATTTTTAAATCTGTCTTCGGATTTAATTAGCTTGATTAATTCAAAGCCGTTGGGGTGGGGCATATCCAAATCAATAATGGCAAGGTCAATGTCTTCGTTTTTGATTCTGTCCATTACGTTGGCGGAAATATGTTCGGCAATAGCGTTGTAGCCGGCTGTTTCAATAGCTTGCTTAATTAAATTAAGAGTGGGAACGTCGTCGTCAACGCAAAGTATTTTGGAATCTTTTCGCAGTTTGTAACTTGTAAGAACTTCAACGAGGTAGTTGTAGTTAATCGGCTTGACGAAATACTCAACCGCTCCCATTAAAAATGCTTTTTGTTCTTCGGCTTCTACCGAGCAAGCAATTACGGGAACGTTCTTTGCGTTCGGATGCGCTTTGATTTTTTGCAGTAATTCCAGCCCGTTAACGTTCGGTAATTCCACATCCAAAATGACGGCAAGGAATTTTTCCTTTTCGATTTGCATCATTACCTGTTCTTCGGTGTTTACCACAATCGGGTCGTAGCCCCATTTTTTCAGGTAGTTGCTCATCAATTTGGAAGTAGCGTAATCGTCTTCAACAACAAGCACTTTGTTG
>JALWSN010000155.1 GCA_027080245.1 Ignavibacteriales bacterium
GTTAAATACGGGAAATTCGGTGAAGAGAAATCATCTTCGTAAAATCCCTTTAAGCCCGCGCTTATTTTAATGAAACCGGGAAGCTGCTTCTTAACCGAAGTCAAACGAGAATTTTATGGGCGAGTGTTTAATGAATTTAAAACTCATCCAAATTCTGTCCATAACGGAATTGCATTTACTTTAGCGGCTAATTTTTATTAAAGGACTTTTTATTCATGAATTGTAACCAAAATAAAAAATAATATGGATAACGTGTTAATTCCCGAAGAAAAAATTTCAAGTCTGATTTTAATTATTAGAGATCAAAAAGTAATGCTCGATAGCGATTTGGCAGAGCTTTATGGTGTTTCTACTAAAGTCTTAAAACAAGCTGTACGCAGAAATATCGAACGTTTTCCACCGGATTTTATGTTTGAACTATCCGAAGAAGAATGGAAAAAAGTTGAAAAAATAAAAACACAATCTTTAAGGTCACAAAATGTGACCTTAAAAAGTCTGAGGGGTAAACACAGTAAATATGCTCCCTTTGCTTTCACAGAGCAAGGAGTAGCGATGCTCTCATCGGTTCTTAAAAGTGAGCAGGCAATTAAAATAAATATTGCCATTATGCGTGTGTTTGTTAAAATTCGCGAATTCGCGGCGAATTATTCCGAACTATTAAAAAAAATCGAGGAACTTCAGAAATCGGATTCAGAACAAAATAAACACATTGAAAATATTTACAGAATTATTGAAGAACTTGTTAAACCGGAAATCAACAAACCTAAAAGAAAAATAGGATTTTAAGTTATGAGCAAGGCATTTATTTCAATATTGGGCACTAACGATTATTTGGAAGCGAAACACAAATTTCCGGATGAATTTGTTTCCAAAGAACCTGTTAAATATATCCAAGAAGAACTTGTTAAAAGATATTGTCAAGACTGGAAAGAGGATGATGAAATAAGGATCTTTTTAACAGAGGAGGCGGAAAAGAAAAATTGGTTTAACGATGGACATGAAGACAAAGAAGGGAATGTACTTAAAAATAAAGGACTTAAAGAAACATTAAATAACTTAGACATTAAAGCAACAGTAAAATCGTACAAAATTCCTGTTGGTAATAACGAAGAAGAAATCTGGGGGATTTTTGATATTATTTCAAATTCTTTTAAAAATAACGAAGAGGTTATTTTAGACGTTACTCACTCATTTCGCTCGTTGCCAATGCTTTTAACCGTAATGTTAAATTATACTCGCCAAATTAAAAACATTAAGGTTGTTGGAATTTACTATGCGGCTTTCGAAACACTTGGGCCTATTCCCGCTGTTAAGAAAATTCCTGTTGATAAAAGAGTAGCCCCTATACTTGATTTAACTCCATTGGTAAAATTACAAGAATGGACAAATGCAGTTCATGAATTCAAAGCTAATGGAAATATGAAAGACTTTAAGAAATTGTTAGCAGAAATTCACAAGGAAAGCTGGAAAAGAGAAGATGTTTTGCCTGCTTCTCAGCTTAAGAATGTAGGTGATGATTTGGAGAATATAACAGATGCTTTTGCTACAATAAGAATTGAGGAAATATTAAATTTAAGTAGTAAATTCTCTAAGAGATTAAGAGAGTTGCTGTTAGATCTTGAAACGCATATTCAGACTAAACCTTTCTCTCCATTGCTTGAAGAAATAGCTTCCGTATTGTTACCAATTTCAGGCGCTGAAGGAAAGATGTTTTCGTCTAAGGGTTTTGAGGCTCAAAAGCATATACTTGAGTGGTATGTTGAAACAGGAAAATATCAACAAGCGCTGACACTTGCAAGGGAATACATATTAAGCAAATATTTAATTG
>JALWSN010000156.1 GCA_027080245.1 Ignavibacteriales bacterium
TAGCATTAACAGTGCAGTGGAAAGTTCTCTCGAAATTTTTGAGAAAAATAACTTGCAAATAATATGGCAAGCGGGGAAAAATTATTTTAGTGATTTTAAAAAATATGAAACACCCAGGGTAAAAGTTTTTGATTTTGTAGAGAAAATTGAGCTCGTTTATTCGGCTGCGGATTTAATAATAGCGCGAGCCGGCGCAACAACAATTGCAGAGATTTCATGTTTGGGTCTTCCCGTGATTTTCGTCCCGTCCCCTAATGTGGCTGCTAATCATCAGTTTAAAAATGCCGAAGCCCTCTACAATAAAGGAGCCTGCGAAATAATTAAAGACGACGAACTGCGAGAGAAGCTTGCGACTAAAGTTCTCGTGCTGTTGCGTTCCGGCGAGAGGTTAATTTCGCTGGGCGAAAAGATTAAAGAAAATTGCAAGCCCGACGCCGCTAAAATAATTGCGGAAAGGTGCGTTAAATTAGCGGAGGGATTTTAATGAGAAGGCTCTTTTTAAATAAGTACGAAAAGATTCACATTGTGGGAATCGGCGGAATAGGTATGAGCGCAGTCGCGCGAATTTTGAACGAGCACGGTTTGATAATTTCGGGCTCGGATTTGAAGAAGAGTGCTATTACCGAGTCTCTGGAGAAGCTTGGCATTGAAGTTTATTACGGACATTCAAAGAAGAATATTGAAGGGAAGGATTTGGTTGTTTATTCTTCCGCCATTGGGCGGGATAACCCAGAATTTATTGGGGCGGATGAGCTGGGTATTCCAAAAGTAAAACGGGACGCTGTTTTACGTGAGTTTGCTTTGTTTGGCAATTGCATTGCGGTTGCCGGCTCTCACGGTAAAACTACTACTACCGGAATGATCGGAAAAATTTTAACGGACGCAGGTTTGGATCCGACAATTTTAATTGGCGGGAACTTACCGTTCTTAAACGGGACTAACGCGCGGTTGGGAAAAGGAAATGTCGTTTTATTAGAAGCCGACGAATACGACAGAGCGTTTTTGAAGATTATGCCGGATTTGGTTGTAATTACAAACATAGAAGCGGAGCATCTCGATATTTACGGAGACTTTGAAGGCGTAAAAAAAGCCTTCGTTGAATTTGCCAATAATATGCCATTTTACGGCAAGGTTTTTGCCGACGTTACTAACAATGGCGTAAAAGAAATTTTGCCTTCGATTAGTTCGCAAGTTGTCGGTTACTCACTTAACGAAGCGGGCGACGTACGCGCCTTTGATTACAGGGTTAACGAAGGCATTACTTCATTTAAAGTCAATTATTTTAAGCAAAATTTGGGAGAGTTCGAGATAAAACTTTACGGCGAACACAATGTCAAAAATGCTTTAGCTGCCATTGCTTTAACTTACGAACTTGGAATTGAGATTGAAATAATTAAAAAAGCTTTAAAGGAATTCCGAGGCGCAAGTAGGCGCTTCGAAATATTAAGACGTGAAAAGCCTGTTATTATTGACGATTACGCGCATCATCCCACAGAAATTAGAGCAACTCTAAGCGCCGCAAGAAAATTAGGCAACAGCAGAATAGTTGCTGTTTTTCAACCGCATTTGTTCAGCAGGACTAAATTATTTTACAAAGCATTTGCGCAATCTTTGAGATTAGCCGATTTAGTGGTTTTGTTGGAAATCTACCCTGCAAGGGAAAAACCTATTGCCGGTGTTACAACGGAATTAATTTACAACGAATTAAAGAACAATGGTTACGAAGATGTGTTTTATTTCCGAGATAACGAAGAGATAGTTCAAAAATTGAACAATTTATTAATGGAAAACGATATTGTAATTGGATTGGGAGCGGGGGATATTT
>JALWSN010000157.1 GCA_027080245.1 Ignavibacteriales bacterium
ATTGAAGATATTAAGAACAGAATAATAAGAAACCTCAAAAAGAAAAAACTCAAATCAAGAATTGAAGAAGACGTAATCGTTGTTTCGCAAACAATTACTCCTGCGGACACGTTACTGTTTAACCGTGTGAATTCAAAAGGGTACGTTACCGATTACGGCGGATTGACTTCCCACGCTGCTATTGTTGCACGTTCCTTGGGTATCCCTGCCGTCGTTGGAACGCACGAAGCTACTGCAAAAATCAAGGACGGAGATCTTTTAATAGTTGACGGTTTCCACGGCGAGATAATTATTAATCCGACCGAAGAGCAACTTAAATTTTACAAAAAGAAGATTGAGAAACTCAACGTTTACGATAAAGAACTTAAAAAATTAAAAGACCAGCCTGCCGTAACAAAAGACGGTAAGAAAATTACAGTGTTGGCAAACATCGATTTGTGTGACGAGCTTGAGCTTGCGGTGAACAACGGCACGGAGGGAGTAGGGCTTGTTCGTACCGAGCAGATTTTTGATTTGTTTACCGCTTTCCCCGATGAAGAGGAACAGTACGAAGTTTACAAGAAATTTGCCGAGCGGATTTATCCCCTCCCGATAATAATCCGTGCGTTCGATATTGGCGGGGACAAAGTTTTCCCGATTGATTTGAAAGAGCAAAATCCTTTCCTCGGTTGGCGGGGAATACGTTTGTTGTTAGACAATCAGGATTTGTTCAAGTCTCAAATAAAAGCAATACTGCGTGCTAATAAGCACGGCAATATCAGGTTCATGATTCCAATGGTTGCTGCCATTAAGGAAATAAAAAGAACGAAGGAAATTATTGACGAGTCGATTAAAGAGCTTAACAAGGAAGGCAAAGATTTTAATCCCAATTTGAGTTTGGGAATAATGATTGAAGTTCCTTCCGCTGCCGTAATGGCAAATAAGTTTTCCAAATACGTTGATTTTATTAGTATCGGAACAAATGATTTGATTCAGTATTTATTGGCTGTTGATAGAGGCAATGAGATTGTAAGCGATCTTTATCAGGAGTTTCACCCGGCGGTTGTAAGGTCTCTTGGCTTTATTATTAGGAGCGGAAAGGAAGCGGGAATTTTGACTTCCATTTGCGGAGAAATGGCTTCCGACCCGATTGCCATTCCGTTACTTGTGGGTTTGGGGCTTAATTCCATTAGTGTTAACGCTTCTGCAATTCTTCAGGCAAAGCAAATAATAAGAAGCTTGAATTTCGAAGAGGTTAAAAAACTTGCCGAAGAATGTTCTGAAATGGAAACCGAGTGTGAAATAAAAGCAAGGTTGAAAGAATATTACGAGAAAAAAATCGGAGATAATTTTCAAAACATTATTTGATTGGAGTAGAAAATAATTTAAAGAATGTTGAAGATAACAAGCGGAGTTTACTGCGAAACTTAATTTGAAGAAATGTTTTTAGTAATAACTCACCCCCTGTATCCCCCTCTCTTTCAAAGAGAGGGGGATTCTGTTGCGCCTGAATTTTTAAGTTGGTTTGAACAGGGGGAGAGTTTAAAGGTGGAAATGAAAAGCAATTTCCGAAATAATTAAAGCAAGTATTTTCTTACTTGTACTGGAAGAATAAAAAGAATATTTAGTTGAACTGCTAATTTAATATTTGAGAGGTAAAATGGAATTAAAAGAGTTTATTGAAAAGTACGACACACAAAACCAGTATGACGTTTTAACAAATTCATTTTCCCAAATTGAATTTGTTCAATCTTTGGATAATCCTGAAATTGAATTTTCTGCCGAAGAAATAAATTCGGTTGTTGTTTGCGGGCTTGGTGGCTCGGCAATTGGTGCG
>JALWSN010000158.1 GCA_027080245.1 Ignavibacteriales bacterium
GGCACGGACGTTGCAGTTGAAACGGCTGATATCGTTCTTGTAAAGAGCAATCCTTTGGATGTACTTTCAATTATTAAACTTGCAAAGGCAACGTACAAAAAAATGGTTCAAAACCTTATTTGGGCAACAGGCTACAATCTTTTTGCAATTCCGGTTGCCGCCGGTGTTCTTTACAGTTGGGGAATTTTGCTTAGTCCCGCCGCCGGTGCGGTTTTGATGTCGCTCAGCACGGTAATTGTTGCAATAAATGCACGAAATCTTAAAATAAGTAAAAAATAAAAAACGGAGTAAAATTATGTCTTACTATTTCACAAAAACAATCGATGCCACAATGGATGAGGCACTGGAAAAAGTTTCGGAATCTCTGAAAACGGAAGGCTTCGGAGTTGTTACGGATTTTAACCTTAGCGCTGCTTTTAAAAACAAATTGGATATTGATTACAAGCCTTACAGAATACTCGGCGTTTGTAATCCGCCGTTCGCCAAAAAGACTTTGGAACTCGACGACAAAATTGGCGTACTGCTTCCTTGTAATGTCGTCCTTCAGCAGCAAGAGGAAGGGATTGAAGTTTCCGCAATTGATCCTGTTGCTGCATTAAGTACGGTTAATAATAAAACAATTGAAGAGATTGCCAGAGAAATTCAAGGAAAATTAAAAAGAGTTATTGAATCGCTTTAAAGACTCTGTTCAATAAACTTTTTCAACTGTTTCTCCACATTTAACAAAAGTTTAATTTTTAAGAAATAATTCCGCAAAAGCGGAAAGGGAATTCTACACAAACAAATAAAGGAATAAAAAATGAGACAAATTATCATATTATTGATTTTAGGAATTACAAGTTTGGCGTTTAGTCAAAATCAATTGTTAATTCCTGACACATTAAACACGACATCCGTTAACTTAAACCTTCAATACGGACACTTTGAATTTTACCCGGGTTTTCAAACTTCCACAATGGGAGCAAACGGAAATATTCTTGGACCAACGCTAATATTTAACAAAGGTGACTTTGTTGACATCAAAGTGAAAAATAATTTGAACGACACTACAACTATTCACTGGCACGGGATGCACGTCTCGGCAGAAAATGACGGCGGACCTCACACAACTATTGCACCGGGGGAAACATGGAATCCAAAATTTACGGTAATGGACAAAGCGGCAACATATTGGTACCATCCTCATTTGCACCGCAAAACAAATCTGCACGTTTCCAAAGGCATTGCCGGGTTTATTATTGTCAGGGACAGTGAGGAAGCTTCGTTGGAATTACCGCGTACTTACGGCGTTGATGATTTCCCGTTGGTAATTCAAACCAAAACATTTGATGAAAACAAGGAGATTGTCGTTCCTTCTAATTCGGATTCGGTTGTAATGGTTAATGCAACAATAGATGCCGAATTAAAAGTCCCTGCTCAGGTGGTTCGTTTCCGTTTATTAAACGGTTCGTCCCAACGTGTATTTAACGTTGGCTTAAACGGCAATAAAAAGTTTTACCAAATTGCTTCGGATGGCGGTTTGCTAAATGCCCCCGTAGAATTAACCCGTCTTCAACTGTCTCCGGGCGAAAGAGCTGAAATTCTTGTTGATTTTTCGAAATTTTCCGTTGGGGATATTGTTTACTTGATGAGTTACGCTTCCGAATTTCCTAACGGGATTTACGGAGCGACATATCCCGGAATGAGTACCACTCAAACGCTTAACGGCTACAATCCCAATCCGATAAACGGCACCGATTTTAATTTAATGCAATTCAAAGTTGTAAACGCTACGCAGAATCCGGTTACGACAATTCCAACAAATTTAGTGGAAG
>JALWSN010000159.1 GCA_027080245.1 Ignavibacteriales bacterium
GACGACATTATTAACATGACGGCGATTGCCGTAGTGGAAGCAAAAAGCAAATAAATTCAATTGTTACACTAAAATTAAAAGCTCCGACGGTTTGCGTCGGAGCTTTTTTCCGTAAAAATTAGAATGTTTTATTTACCCTGACTTGACGTAATGCGAAGATTATTCCTCCTTTCACAAAGCAAATTAAAATACTACAGTTACGCCAAAGTTAAGAGCTTTGTAATAGAAGGGATTTTCGCTGTTAAAGGGGTAAAAAGATTTGTCTTTTTCCAAATTAAAGAAGGCGTAACTAAAAGCGTTTTTAAGAATGAAATTTAAAAGAGGAGTTGCCGCCGGGGCAAAGTCGTACACTTCGTCCACGAAGTTCTCTATTAAACCTTCGCCCGCCATTTCTATTACAAAACTGCCAAAGTGTTTCCAGATTAAATATCTTGGGAAAATCATGCCGTATACGTAATCAGCGTTTAAATTAAAATGTTTGCTAACCGTAATATTAATTCCGGCCGAATTACTAACCCCAAAACGAATTGCCCTGTCGAATCTTTCCAATCCCTTTTGATCTATTGGCGCAAATGTTCGGATGTCAGGTTCAACCACGCGCAATCTGTTCCAGACAAGCGAATTGCCTGAAGTGAAAACAAGTTTGGCGGCGCCCAGGCGGTAGCCGTAGCCTTCCGTCCAGCCAAAGCCTCCCTGCCAGATTTCGATGTTAGGTTTTATGGGCGAGGGATTTCCGGAACTGGTTGCGATTGTTGAGGAAGCGTAATTAACAAAAAAGGACTTGCTCTTTAATTTAACTATTGTCGAATCATCCAGATTTTCGAGCAAGCGGTAACCAAGGTTAAATTTGGCAAAGCCGTTTTCGTTGAACTTACCCGAAAATGTATTAAAATAAGAATTTAATATTCCGTAATTAATTTCTACGAAAGGGTGGTAAGTTGCCGTGTCGGATTCAAATTCAAAATCAAAATCCCAGTCGTAATTTCCCCAGCAGCGCTGTGCGAAAACATTAGCGGTTGAGGCAAAAAGGAAGAGTGAAAGTAAAATGCTTAATTTTTTCATTTTAACGCCTTACAAATTGTTTGAGTTAATCATCAATTAAGACGTAAGAGGCAACTGAAAAGTTACGGCTAAAATTTGGATTTTTAATTTGCTATTATTAGGGCTTTTGTTAATAAAAGGTAAAAGGGTATAGGGGTATAAAGGTATAGGGGAATGTGGGAGAAGCTACCTTTATTGGAATAAATTGTTAGTTTAAAATATTTTTAAATTTTAATTCCCTTCTTTTCGTAAAGAGTGTTTTTAATTGCTTCCATTAAAGCGTTGTTCATAATTGGTTTGGTCAAAAATGTGTCCACACCCGCGCGCAAGGCATTGTCCCTATCGCGCTGAAAAGCATGAGCCGTAAGCGCTACAATTGGAATGTCCTTCGTTTCGGGATTGGCTCTTATTTCCTCGGTAAGCCTTAATCCGTCCTTATGCCCCCTTAAAGAAATATCCATTAAAATAATGTCGAATTTTTTTTCTTTCATTTGATTGTAGAAGGTCTCTTCGGAATCGCAAACTTCAACTTCAAATTTCCTTGAAAGGAATAGCTCTAAAAATTTTTGATTTTCGTAATCGTCCTCGACTATTAAAATCCTTGGCTTCCTTGCTTCTTCCATTTTTATTCCTTTATTAAAAAAATAATTGGTTTATTAATAAGTTAAAAGAGCTAATGCTAAAAAGCAAATAAAAGCATTTATTTAATTTAATTCAAGATTTTTTCCGCATGAAGCAAATCATTGAACAGGCCATC
>JALWSN010000160.1 GCA_027080245.1 Ignavibacteriales bacterium
TTAAGACTTTCACGTTTTTTCTTAATCAAAAAAATAATTTAGGACAAAAGCAAATCACAACAAAACTGAAGAATCAACATCTTCGGAAAGTCCCTGTTCAGCCAAAACCGTCTTAATGTATCAACCAAAAAATAAATTACCCTTGTTTTGTTACAAGTTTCCCACAAACTTACCCTTGTTTTGTTACAAATATTTCGTATATTTACCCTTGTTTTATTACAAAAGGTTGTAAAATGAAAAACTTCGAAAGAGAATTATTAAAACATCTTCTTAGCTGGAAAAATAACAAACAGAAAAAGCCTTTGGTTTTGCGAGGCGCTAGGCAAGTAGGAAAAACAACGTTAGTAAATAGTTTTTCCGAATATTACAAAAATTACATTTACTTAAATCTTGAAAAAGAAGAAGACAAGCTTTTCTTTGCAAAGTACAATAATGTTCAAGACGTTAAAGAGGCTCTTTTTTTAAAGCACAACATTTCTTCTTCGGAAGTTGAGGAAACGCTGCTTTTTCTTGACGAAATACAAGAATCGCCAGAGGCAATTCAATACCTTCGTTATTTTTATGAGGAACTTCCCCAACTTGACGTAATCGCCGCCGGTTCGCTTTTGGAATTTGCGATGAAAAAAGTTAAAAATTTCCCGGTTGGAAGAGTAGAGTATATCTATCTTCACCCGCTTAACTTTGTTGAGTACCTCAAAGCAATGAGGCGGGATGCGGCGCTCGAACAACTAAACAAAATACCGGTTAAAAAAATTGCTCACGATACTTTGTTGGAGTTGTTTAATAAATATGCAATCATCGGCGGCATGCCCGAAATCATTAAGACCTATTTGCAAAACAAAAGTATTGCAGACTTGATTCCTAAATACGAAAGTCTTTGGGAAACCTACAAGGACGACGTAGATAAGTACGCAAAAAACAATGCCGCGAGAAATGTTATTAGGCATATAATGAACACGGCGTACTTGTATCTGGATAAAAGAATTAAATTTCAGAATTTCGGCTCGTCCAATTATCGTTCGCGCGAAGTAAGCGAAGCAATGAGAAGCCTTGAAATGGCAAAATTAATTCGTTTAATTTACCCTACAACGGATGTGATTCCTCCGATTAAGCCCGCGTTAAGAAAGTCGCCCAGACTTCAATTTTTAGACACGGGAATCGTTAATTATTTGAACGGCGTTCAAGCCGAGATGCTTTCAATGAAAGATTTAAGTCCGTTGTACCGCGGAAATTTAATTCCACATTTGGTAACGCAGGAGTTAATTTCGTTAAACGCTTATTCGGACAGGAAGCCGAATTTCTGGGTAAGGGAAAAAACGCAATCGTCGGCCGAAGTCGATTTGGTTATTCAGCAAGGCGATAAAATTATTCCCGTCGAAATTAAATCCGGTCCTGCCGGCACATTGAGGTCGTTACATTCTTTTATTGACCAAACAAACCACCATTTTGCCATTAGAATTTACGGGGGAGAATTTAATATTCAAAAAACAAAAACGCGAAACGGAAAGAAGTTTGTTTTAATGAATTTGCCCTATTATTTGAGTGTAAAACTAAAAGAATATGTTGAATTGTTTGTTAACGAACAACTTTAGATTTACTACTTTATTAAACTTTTCTCATCGCGCAAAATTAATTTAGCGGGCATCGTTCATTCCTTAATTTAAACGGTCCGGAAATGGATAAATTCTTGGATGGGTGGAGTGATGGACAATCCGTCTTCGCCCCCATCCTGCGGGGCTTCGCTTGACTACGCCGCGACACGCCTGTCTTCGCCTTCACTTCGTTCAGGCTACGCC
>JALWSN010000161.1 GCA_027080245.1 Ignavibacteriales bacterium
AAATACCTCGGAAAGGAATTTTGTAGCCCACCGCCAGCATGCTTTTAAGAAAAGCTTCGTTAAAATCATCCCCAAGGCATGCCACCTCGCCCGTGGAGGCCATTTCAACGCCGGAGACAGGGTCGGAGCCTTTCAATCTCGTGAACGAAAACTGAGGGGCTTTTACGCCCACGTAATCAAGGTCGAAACTGTTTTTGTTAATTTCGGGAATCTCTTTGTTCAAAATTGCCCGGGTGGCTAAATCAATAAAATTTATTTTCAACGCTTTGGAAATAAAAGGGAAACTTCTGGAGGCGCGAAGATTACACTCAATCACCTTGATTTTATTTTCCTTTGCGAGGAACTGAATATTAAACGGACCGGTAATTTCCAATGCCTTTGCTATTTTACGCGTTGTCAATTTTACTTTCCGCATTGTTTCCAGGTAAGTCCTTTGCGGCGGAAAGACAATCGTAGCGTCCCCCGAATGCACGCCCGCGTTCTCCACATGTTCCGAAATTGCGTAAACTACGACATCGCCTTTGTCGGCTACGGCGTCCACTTCAATTTCCTTCGCGCCGGCAACAAATTTGGAAATGACAACCGGATGCTCTTTACTAATTACCGACGTTTTGTTAAGGTAAGTTTCCAATTCATTCTCGTTCAGAACAACGCTCATCGAAGCGCCGGACAAAACGTAACTGGGGCGAATCAACGCCGGGTAACCAACCTTGCTGCAAAATTCCTTTGCCGATTCAAAATCCTCCAACTTCCGCCATTCCGGCTGATCAACGCCAAGCTCGTCCAGGATTTTCGAAAATTTGTCCCTGCTTTCCGCATTGTCAATTTGTTTTGGATGAGTTCCCAAAATGTTCACTCCGTTTGCAAAAAGCTTAGCGGCAAGCGTGTTGGGAATTTGCCCGCCCATCGAAACAATCACGCCAAGCGGCTTTTCCAGTTCGTAAATGTCAAGCGTTCTTTCAAGCGAAAGCTCCTCGAAGTAAAGCTTGTAAAAAGAATCGTGGTCGGTGCTGACGGTTTCGGGATTGTAATTAATCATTACAGGCTTGAGCCCCACTTTTTCAATTGTCGCGCCGGCGTTAACGCAGCACCAATCGAATTCAACGGAAGAGCCGATTCTGTAAGCTCCGCTTCCGAGCGTAATTACTTGCCCGGCGTCTCCCGTGGGAATGTCGTTTTCCGCGCCGTGGTAAGTCAGGTAAAGGTAATTTGTCCTCGCGGGGAATTCAGCGGCAAGCGTGTCAATTTGTTTTACCACTGGCAAAACGCCAAGCTCCTTTCGCCTGAGTCGAACTCCCGCCTCGTTGGAATTAGTTAACTTAGCGATTTGCCTGTCGGAGAAGCCTAATTTCTTCAAGCTTCCGAATTCCTCCGTAGAAATGCTTTGCAACTCCCTTCCCGCTAAATCTTTTGCCGCGCAAACAATTCTCCTCATCCTGTTCAAATACCACTTGTCAATCTTAGTTAACTCGTAAATCTTCTCCGCCGTAAGTCCTTTAGCCAGAGCCGCCGCAATCTGAAAAAGTCTGTTAGGGTTGGGTTTGCTTAAAGATTCCTCAATATTTTCAATACTTTCGGCACATCCGGCTTCGAATCCTTCCGCTCCCACATCCAGCATTCTGATTCCCTTTTGCAGAACTTCCTCGAATCCCCTGCCGATAGCCATTACTTCGCCAACGGATTTCATTTCCGAATCGAGCGTAGAACTTACCTGATTGAATTTTTGCAAATCCCAGCGCGGCAGCTTCAAAGCAACGTAATCCAGCGCGGGCTCGAACGCCGCCGAGG
>JALWSN010000162.1 GCA_027080245.1 Ignavibacteriales bacterium
CTTCTTGAAGCCCGACTGCCTTAATTCATTTTCAATAATCTCAAACAACTCTTTCATCCTTAAATAAATTATTTGAGTGAGCAAGGAAATAGGAACTTTTACATCCCGCCTTCCGCCTACTCCTTTAATAAAAATGTCTTCTTCTTTCAAGATAGCCGACTGTAAAGCATAGCCGTATTCAATTTTTATTTTCTCAGCCTCGCTTGTAATTATTCCAAGCGTCTCTCTAATGTCGTTTGTAACCTGATTGCCGGCAACCCCAATAACTTTAGTGTATTTAATGCTCTTGTTGTGGTAAATCGCAATATCGGTAGTGCCGCCGCCTATGTCTATTAACGCCACTCCCAAGTCTTTTTCGTTCTCGTCCAGAACAGCCGCGCTCGAAGCAATAGGTTGTAAAATATATTCGTTAACGTTAAATCCGGCTCTTTCTACGGAACGTTTAATATTTTGAATTGCAGGAATGGAAGCTAACACTACATGGCTTACAGCTTCGAGGCGGGTACCGCACATTCCTATTGGATCGTAACAAGCGGTTTGATGGTCAATGTAATATTCCTCGGGGATGATGTGCAATATTCTTCTGTCCGATGGAATTCTAATCGTCTTTACGTCCTCGCGTAATCGTTCAATATCGTCTTCCGTAATTTCATTGTCCTTACCTGTGATTGCTACGTAATTTCTGTGTCTTAAACTCGTAACGTGTTCGCCGGCTACGCCAACATTTACGGACTTGACCTTAATGTCCGCCCTGTTAATAGCTATTTTCATTGCCTGTTGAATTGCCTCGGAAGTTTTGGCAATGTTAGCCACCAGCCCCCTGTTTAAGCCGTCGGAATGAGCCACTCCGAAACTAACGATATCCGTGTTAAAGCCATCCTGCTTGGCTATTACCGCCACAACTTTTGTTGTCCCTAAATCCAAACCGGCGACGATATTTTCTTTCATGATTGTTTCTCCAAATAAGAAAATAATTTAGGCTTGAAGCCAAAACAAATCTGTTCTTCAAATCTTAAATCGATGTAATCAATAATTCGCGTGTCGTTTATTTTCCGCATCCTATTGTAAACCGCATTGAAATAAACCATTTTCCTCACTTCGTTACCTCTTCCTAAAATCAACTGAAAATCGTAATCTGTAAATCTCACTATAATATCTCCGCCATGCGCCATGTCTATTTCTGAAATTTCAGAAAACAAATCTCCGTTCAATAATTTTACCGAGTAAAGAATTTTTTTCGCGGTCAGTAAATCTTTGTTTTTAGAAGTAATTCGCTTCTCTTTGGTTTTTAAATTTTCAATTACCGGCAAATCAATATTATTTGTAAAAGGCAATAAGGGTTCAATAGAAAGATTATCGTCTAGCAAAAATTGCCTGTTATTATAAAGTAAAATTGATGTGAAAGATTTTTCGTGCACTATTGCCGTGCATGTATTTTTGCCCGAAAAATAAACGTCGACAAACTTAACGTAAGGATGTTTGTTTAACCTGTCCATTATGGTTTGAAGCTCAATATTCTCAAGCGCTTTTTTATCCTGTAAATTTGCAAACTTTTTGTAAGTTTCGGCGGAAAGGTAGCGATTGCCTTTAATTTTAACGGAATGTATTTGAGGCCTGCCGGTAACGTCGTTTAACAGAGCCGCAATTCCAAGCCCCAATAATATCAGCGCAAATTCAATTATTGCAAATCTAATTTGTCTGTTTTTTTTAGTCATTAAAAACTTTCTCCTTACCGTTATGCTCGTTCGCTAATCGACGAATGTAATGGGAAATATCCC
>JALWSN010000163.1 GCA_027080245.1 Ignavibacteriales bacterium
TAATTCTGCTTTTAAAAATTCCGTGGTAAAAATATCCCGATTCATCTTGCAAATTTTCAATTGTCCAATCCGCAACGTTGAAAGCAATTTGCAACGCTTCTGGAAACAATTCCGACAATTCGGAGAGGCAATTAATGCTTTCGGCTGATGAATGAATATCGATTCTGTATTTTCTTTCGGGTGTAAATTTTGGAATTCTTTTCTCTTCAAAAAAATTCCCGACGTAGAACTTGTAACCTTTCTCAAAGCTTTCTCTCACATCTTTCCGTTCGGTTAAATTAAAAACATCGTAAAGTTTTCGCAGAACAAAGGCGGTGTGATAATTGTCTTTAAACCCGCGCAATTTTTCCGGCGGTCCGTCGTAATCGAAAGAGCCGTCCTCCTCTTGATTTTCAATTGTGTAATTGACGGCTTTATTTCCGGTTTCCACCCAATCGTCTTTCCCGATTTCTTTACCAATTCTAATTAAAAACTCAGCCACAAAAAGGTTCAAGTTGTGAACGTGGTTAACAAACAAAGGAGTGTAAGAAAAACAAATTTGTTTTTCGGAGATTTCATCTTGCGGAAGCGTTAATAAAAACCGGCAAATTTCTTTACAAGTGTTTAAATATTTTTTTTCTCCCGTTATTTTGTAAAGGCTCCAGTAAGCGTCGCCAACGGCGGTAGTAACAATGCCGTTAGGCGCGCCGGAGGGAATTAAAGTCTTTGCCTGCCAATCGAACGGATAACCCCAGCCTTTGCCTTTGTAATTTTTACTGTAATTCTCATCGAGCCAGTCAATTGATTCAAGAGCTTTTGTTAAATATTTCTCATCATTGTAAACCGAATACAAGTCCATAAATGCCCGGGCAAAGAGTCCCATTGCTTTTGCATTAACTTTAGGGCGTACGCCAAGCAATTTACGGCTTGCATTTGGAAACATTAAGAATAATTCAAACAAGCCTTCTCGGAGCGCCTCAAAAAAAATGTTTTTGTCCCCAAGAGCGGTAATTTTTCTGACAAACGGAAGAGCTTTAATATCGTACGGATCGTAGCCTTCGTAGCCGTTTAGCTCGAGCCAATCAATTAACAGGAACAAACTTTTTTCAATGTTTATTATTTTGTCATTAAAGTTATTGCCGAACATTTAATTTTTTGCCTTTAAGAATTTCATTAACTTTTGTGTAAAGGTCGTTAAAGTCTCTATTTTTAAAAAGTATTGTTCCTTCTGGTCTTGGGCAAACATCGCTGGCAATTGCCGGCGTTCCAAAATAAATTGCTTCCGCAATTGAGACGCCAAAACCATCAGTATTTGTCGGACGCAAAAACAAATCCGCTTTCTTAAATAAAGGCCAAATAATTTTATTGCCAGTTAGAAAAAAGAAGTTATTTTTAATATTTAATCGATTAATTTCTTGTTTGATTTTCTCAAGATAAGAGGAGTTAAAATTTTCGTCCCCTATAACAAAAATAAAACCAATACGGTTAAATTTTTCTTTTAATTTTGCCGTTAACTCTATGCACAAATCTAATCCGTAAAGGTCATTTCCGTTAAAAAAATTTAATCTTGATGCGCTCGCTAATAATATTGGCTCCCTGTTTTCAATAAATTGAAAGAGGGCTTTGGGGTAAGTTAACTTTATTTTTTCTTCTTCTTTTTCATCAGGTGGAAGGAAGGGAGAAATAACGGAAATTTTACTTTCAATACCATCAAAGGAAGAATACTGTTGCAAAATATGTTTGTTAACAACAAATATTTTGTCGGCTTTTTTTACAATCACTTGGAAGAGTTTT
>JALWSN010000164.1 GCA_027080245.1 Ignavibacteriales bacterium
GCCTTGCATTACTCCTTCGGGCAATTGTTTAACTCCTTCGGGCAAAGCGTTCACGCTGTCGGGAATGTTGTACAAAATCCAGTGAACCCACGTCATTCTCGGATGCGCTGGATCGGGGGCGTCGGGGTCGTCCACAATTAAAACAAAACTCCGCGTTCCAGCAGGCGCGTTTGCCCAATGAAGCTCGGGGGAAACGTCCGCTCCTTGGCAGGTAAACCGGCTTGGTATTTCCGATTTTTCAGCAAACGATTTTGATTGTAATTTGAAGTGTCCTATTTTTTCACCCCGCTTAGTGTTTGGATTTAACAAAAGCATTAAAATGAAAATAATTAAAGCTTGAATTCTCATCTTTCCTGCCCCTGAAATAAAAAATTCTTTTTCAATACACTTAAATTAGCTTTTAAAATTCATTTAATCTACTTTTTTGAAATATTACCGCATCTGCCCAAAACAAATTAAATCACAAAGCGCTTTTGACAGAAATTCATTCCCGAATAATTAATCCGCCCCCTCCCAAACCCTTCCTCTCGCCGGGGAAGGGCTTACGTAATTCAATACTTTTACAAATGTTACAGGGATGTGGTGGGTAAAAACTCATATTGAAATTTCAGTAATTTAACAGGCGCCGATTTCAAGGCTAGGAACTAATTTACTCCAAATCCTTTCACAAAAAATAATCAAAGCTCACCGGCTTGCTGAAAAAAAATGACTCTTTAATTCGTTTTTAAACATCTGTGCTAATCTGTAAAATAATCCGCGGTAATTTGTAGTAAAAAGCAAACCACAGATTCACACAGATTAGACACAGATAAATAACTTCCGCGCTCTCTGCGCCGGAACAATTAACTTAATTGTAAAATGTTTTACATTTCTTTTTAAGTTTGTTCAGTAATTTATTGTTGAAAAATTTGTAGTATTAACTAAAAGGAATTTTAAAAATGAAAGCTATTTGGAAAGACAAAATAATAGCTGAAAGCGACTCGACAATTTCACTCGAAGGGAACATTTACTTTCCGCCCGACGCGGTAAAAAAAGAATTTTTGAGACCGAGCGAAACAAAAACCAAATGCCCTTGGAAAGGATTGGCGCATTACTACGACGTTGTTGTGGATTCGGAAGTTAATAAGGACGCCGCCTGGACTTACCCCGAACCCAGCGACGCGGCAAAGCCAATTAAAAACTTCGTTGCATTCTGGCGCGGCGTAAGAATTGAAAAATAATTTACCCCGTAAAACAATTGCGTTAATTTGCGCGGTTAGGCAACGAACTTGACTTACTACTCAGCTAAAAAGCCTAAGCGTTCAAAAAAATTAAGGCTGACAAAAAAGCTCCCGGAAGATTAAATCCGCCGGGAGCTTTAAATAACTTTCCGCAAAAAGTTCTTAATCCTCTTTAGGACCAATCATTTTTTCAGGACGCACGTACTCGTCAAATTGTTCCGCCGTAAGAATCCCTAATTCAATGGCTGCTTCTTTCAGGGTAGTGTTGTCCGCAAAAGCTTTTTTGGCAATCTTAGCCGCGTTGTCGTAACCAACGTAAGGATTAAGAGCGGTAACAAGCATCAACGAATTATTTAAATACTCTTTAATCTTTTCTTTGTTTGCTTTCAAGCCCTTAACGGCTTTGTCCGCAAAGCTTTCGCAAGTGTCTGCCAAAAGCCTAATTGACTGCAACAAATTGTAAATCATTACCGGTTTGAAAACGTTCAGTTCAAAGTTACCGCTTGCTCCGGCAAAATTAATGGTAGCGTCGTTGCCGAAAACCTGAACGC
>JALWSN010000165.1 GCA_027080245.1 Ignavibacteriales bacterium
ACATTATTGCGCCTTATTTCGCCAAGACTTACTCCGAGCTGATGGAGCCCGTGTTGTACAGATTGGGTTACAATCTGGTTACGCTGAGGAAGCAATCGAAGGAAAACGTGGACGTGGGGCTGCGTTACGTTAACAACGACATGTGTTACCCGGCTGTAATTGTAATAGGGGATTTGCTGAAAGCGCTTAAAAGCGGCAAGTACGACCCGGACAATTCCGTCGTGGCTTTAACTCAAACCAACGGGCAGTGCAGGGCTTCGAATTACGTTCCGCTTCTTAAAAAAGCGCTTGTGGACGCCGGATTTGTAAACACGCCGGTTGTTACGTTAAGCTCGGATTCGTTTGCCGAAGGGTTTGTGTTCAACCCCGTTAAACTAATTAAATACACGGTAATTCTTTACGCAATTGCGGACGCTTTAATGCGAATGAAAATGAGAATTAAGCCGTACGAAACTCACAAAGGCGAAGCTCAATGCCTTTACGACCGCTTGCAGGACGAACTGGTTCAGCGGGCTTACGAGGAAGCGCCAAGCAAAAAAATGCTGATTGATTTCATGCGACACGCCGTGCGGGAGTTCAACAAGATTGAAATAAACTACGACAAGCCCAAACGCAAGGTTGGAATTGTCGGCGAAATCTACCTTAAAAGCAACGATTTTTCGAACAATTATTTGGTCGATTGGCTGGAGGAAAAAGGCTTTGAAGTTAAGCTCCCTTCGTACTTGAAGTTTTTTGAGTACGGTTACTACAGCCAGCTTTACAATGCAAAGGAAAAAATAAGTCTGCTTCCAATGAAGCTTTCCACAAGAGCGATTAACCACTTTACAATTCAACATTACAGAGATTTGGTTGAAAAGGAACTCAAGCGATTTAAGTTGTACCAAAAAGAAATTTCAATTGAAGAAGCCATTAAAGAAAACGACAATGTGATGCCGCAATATTTACAATTCGGCGAAGGCTGGCTTTTGCCGATGGAAATTGCCGCAATGGCAAACGAAGGAGTGAAAGACGTAATTTCCGTTCAGCCGTTTGGGTGTATTTCCAATCACATTGTGGCTAAAGGGGAGTACCGCGAGCTAAAGGACAAGTTCGGCGTTAATATGCTTCTGTTGGATTACGAAGCCGGCACAAGTCAGGTAAACATCGAGAACAGACTGGAGTTGTTTTTGTCGGCAAATTGAGTTAATCGCTAAACAAGCTAAATGACGACTCGCCGCAGGCGAGGCAAATGACAATTAACGAATCGTAAAATATTGAGTAAAAGTACTAAATAGGCAGGTTTAGTTTGTTTAAAACAATTTTCTTTTTTCCCTCACAAAGAACACAAAGGGCGTAAAGTCGGAACAGTAAAGCTAATTTTACTCACTTCACTTTTGTCTTAAGTGATTTTTAAGAATAAATTAAAGAGCCATTTTTTAAATTTTGTTGAAAGTCGGGAAAACTGTAGCAAACTTACACTACGCTGTAGTTTTGCATCGCTACAGAAATATTTAACAAAGCTTTAATTTGTTCTAAAATTGAACAATAAATAAGGGCACAATTATTGCATTCATTAATTTACATTACAAACAAACTGGAGGTAGTAGATGAAAAGCTTAAAGGCGCTAACAATTTCAATGCTAACAATGCTGTTAACTTCGAGCTTTATTGCTCAGCAAGAATTTAAAATCAAAAAAATAGCTTTGCTGGATTCAAACAAAGCAAGCTTTGCTTTTGCCAAAAGTTCAATAATATTGGACAAGAATAATGTTTTACATTTCTTCTACGG
>JALWSN010000166.1 GCA_027080245.1 Ignavibacteriales bacterium
GTATACTGTCGTGTCCATTTCTTTGCCGTCCAAACCAATTGCTTTCACTTCCATTTTGTATTTTCCTTTAGGAACTTTTTCGCCTTTATTATCGGTTAAATCCCAGGAAAGTTTATGCTCTCCTTGGAAAATATTTTTAGGATGTAAAGTTTTCACCAGATTCCCGCCTTCGTCGTAGATATTTATTTCAACGCTCTTTGCCGCATCGGGTAAGGAATATTCAAACGAGATGGACTTTTGGGAATCGTAATTTACAGTGTTGCCCTGAATTTTAGCATGTTTGCCTATTAAACTTGCGGTCATTGTGTTGTTTACGGATTGAATCAACAAATAGTTGGCGTCGATGCTTTGTTTTACCAAGTCATTCAAATTGTGCAATTGCTCGAGAGAGGAAAATTGCGCCAATTGAGCAGCAAATTGTGTGCCGTCCATTGGGTTTAACGGATCCTGATTTTTTAATTGTGAAATCATTAATTTAAGGAAATCGTCTTTTCCCATTACGCTTTTTCCGCTAAAAGAATTTGCGGCTTTTGAACTTGAGTTGTTTACAATTGTTCCTACCGAATTTGTTACGTTCATTTTTCACTCCTCAGGCTATGAAATCAAAACGATTGTAGCCTAAATTTTTAAATTGGTAATCTTTTACTTCCGTCTCTTCGTCAATTTGATTATTTGACAAAATGCCGGCATTTTTATTTTTTGAAGTCTCGTTGGACTTCCTTTGCCTGTCCCTATTGTGGTAACTAACATTAAAATTGTTCAATGCCAACCCTTGCTGCATTAAATTGTCCCGTAACTGAGGCAGGTTGTTCTGAATCAATTGTTTCACCGCTTCGTTCTCTACGCGCAGACTTGCATTGACAACATTATTTACAACGTCCAATCTTATTTGGACTTCCCCCAATTCTTTAGGCTGAAGCTTTAAAACTACAGTGTGCGTTTCTTTGTTCAGCATTAAATTGGAAATTTCTTTAATCGAATCCTTAATGTGTATGGTTCTGAATATTGTGTTATTCTGTAATTTGTGTTTCAATTCAGCGCCTAAGAATTTTTGATTTGCGAAATCGATTATTTCCTTTCCATTGGTTGAACTGTGCAAAGTGGCGCTTAAAACATTGCCGGTTTTGGAGCTTACTTTCAATTTGAAATCTTTTGAACTCATTTTAACTTGCGCGCCATTTGTAATATTTCTAGAACTTTCGAAAGTTTGCTCGTTCCGCGAAAAATTGCCTCCCGAAGCGTTTCCGTTCAAATCTAAATGTTTTGCCGGAGCGGAAGCCAAATTCGTTGGCTGGTCGGTCATCTTTGCCGTTTGTTGTTTGTTAGCTGCGGAACTTAATTTCACGTCGCTTTCAATTTCAAGCGCCGATTGTTCTTTCGAAATTTTTAGCGTTAACTTAGCTTGATTATTTCCCGTAATGTTTTGCGATGATTTTCCTTGATCAAAGGCGGTATTTTCTTTTGAACTTTTAATTGTTTCCCGCACAATATTTAAACTAAATATGTTTTCATCTTGCCCAAGCTTTTCTCTGCTTACTTTAACTTCTGTAAGTTTGGACTTAACTTCGTTTGTTGAATTTGCCATTTCTTTTTTCTCAACAGGTTTTGCGCTTGAAATTAATCTAACAATTACTTCCTTTCCCTTAATAATAACTTTAACAGACAGCTTGTTTAATTTTTCGCCGTTTGGATATTCATTTTGCAAAACTTCTTTTAATTTGCCGATTACTTTCCCCGCAAAATCTCCTTTGCTTAAATTCAGTTTTT
>JALWSN010000167.1 GCA_027080245.1 Ignavibacteriales bacterium
GCCACGTGGTCGTCAATAGATGTGCCTAAAAAAATTATCCTTTCGCGAAGCAGGCGCGAAAAAATGTCCATTCCGCGTTCGCCGCGCCCCGTTTGCTCGATTACGTAAGGCACTAATTGATTGTAAATTTCGGTTTTCATTATTCTTCACCTTCTTTTTTTTCTGATTTCTTTTCCCGTTCCTTTCTTGCTCTTTCCACTTCCTCCCTTAATTCCTTGAAATATTTCTCGCTGTCTATTTCTTCCGGCGGATTTTGTTCTTTTAAGAATTTAACAACCTTGTCGTTCAGCATTTTATCTTCCATTTTAGAGCTTTTGTAATAATTCAAAAGCTTCTCTTTGGAAATGCCCGTCTTTGCCGATTCCTCTTCGGCAAGTTTTTCTAAATCAGCTTGGTCAACTTGAATATTCTCTTGTTTGCCGATTGCTTCAAGCAGAATGAGAAATTTGGAAACCCTTTCGGCTTCCGGTCTTAAATAATCCCTCAACAAATCTTTAGAAAGATTCGAATACCCGCGCTGTTGCGCGTCTTTTAATTCGTCTTCCACCATTCCTTCGAGTACATTATTAACGTATGCCTTTGGCGGAGTAAAATCGTTCTGTTTAATTAATTCATTTTCCAGATTTTTCTCGTACTCTTTCTGAGATTTCTGGGCGTAAAATTCCTCGATTCTTTCTTTCAAATATTCCCTGAATTCTTTCTCGTTTGTAGCTTTATCGCCCGAAAACCTCTTGCAATTTTCTTCGTTCAATTCCGGATGAATAATTTTCTCAATATTGGTTATTTTGGCCAAGTACTCGTATTTGTGTTCGTGCTCCTCGCCGTTTTCCTGTTCGTGCTTTTCCGTGTAAGTGAACTGAAACTCGTCGCCAGTTTTTTTATTCATTGCTTTTTCGACGATTTCCTCCGACGTTTCATCGCTGTTTAAGTCCACTTGAACGTCTTTTTGCGTAGGTTTCTCAGGTTTCGTTCCATCTTCCGAAAGAAGCCACAAATCTAAAGTTAATCTTGTGTTTTTGTCTTCAACAGTATCAACTTCCTCGAACTCAGATACTTTCAAAAGGAAACGATTAAGCTCCTTTTCCACTTCCTCGTCGCTTACTTTGTAAACCGGTTTTTTGATTTTCAAATTTTTGTAAGCTTTTAATTCCACATCGGGAATCACTTCATATTCAACCGTAAAATCCAATCCTTTATCCCTTTTGAAATCAAGTTCGGTTAATTTTAACGAACCTGAAAGCGGTTTTAAATCGTCGGATTTAACAATTTCCCAGAATTTATTATTTGCAATATCCTCGGAAGCTCTAAATTCAATAGTCTCGCCGTAAAGTTTTTTAATCATTTGAATAGGAGCCTTTCCCTTTCTGAAACCCGGAATGGTAATTGATTTTCTTTCTTCTTTGTAAGCTTCTTCAATCTCGTCCTTAATTTCATCGTAGGACAATTTTACATTTAACGCACGAACGCTATCTGACAGAACATTTACTTTTTTTTCCAATTCTCCACCTAAATTTAATTAAATTAAAAAGTGCGAGAGGGGGGACTCGAACCCCCACACCAAATTGGTACTAGATCCTAAGTCTAGCGCGTCTGCCAATTCCGCCACTCTCGCAAAAATAACGAACTACAAAAATATCCTTATCGTTAGTAAATATCAAATAATTGAACATTAAAACAACTGGGTTAAATGACCTTTTTAACATCTGTCCAAAATAAATTGAATTACAATGAATTTGGGAAAAAATAACTTTTTAAAATAAAAAAAGGCCGCCCCTAAGGGCAGCCTTAATAATATCAACTAGAAAGCTATTATTTCAATAGCATCATCTTCTTAACGACAACCTTGTTGCCTGCCTGCAATCTGTAAATGTAAGTGCCGCTGGCAAGTCTGGCAGCGTTAAAGAACTTCTCGTGAACGCCGGCTTTCAATATTTGATTATTGATTAGCACGGCTACTTCCTGACCGAGAATATTGTAGATTCTCAAATCAACAGGCATTTCTTTAGGTAACCCGAAGCGAATTGTTGTAGTTGGGTTAAATGGGTTAGGATAATTTTGGTCGACGAAGAATTTCTTCGGAACCAGATTTTTATCCTTTACGCCCGTTAATGCGTTAACAATCGAGAAATGAATTGTGTCAACGCTTGTAACAACACCTTCGCTGGCTTTACCGCTGGTTGTTTTAATGGTCATCATAAAGCTGTTCGAATCAGCTCCGCCTAAGAAATTAACCATGTCCTGACCGGTTAAAGTAATAGTTGTATCCGCGCCGTTAGTATCGGATAATTTATCGATTTCTTTTCCGCCATCTGGGAAAATAGCTATCTGATAAAATAGCTTGTCGTTGTTTAAGTCAACTGCCGGATGCCATTGCGCTTGGTATGATTCGTTCACATCCGTAATGTAAACTGCTTTACCGTCAACCGAATCGTGCATAAACTGAACGAAATAGAAATGCGGGTTTGGCGGTGCAGCAACTCCCTGAGTAATTTCCGAATACAGGTTGCCCATTAACTGGTAACCGCCATCGTAAGGAGCTTTACTATCATACTGAGAAACTATGCCGGTAATGTTCACGGGATATGTAGGAACTTTGTTTGTATCCAGTCCGGTATCATGGTCAATTCTAAACGTAAATGTATTGTAACCATCCCACATTTTAATATTTGCATCTTTACCGGAATCTGCCCAAGTGGTAGCGCCGTAAGGAGCAACATATTTAATGGTTACTCTCTGTCCTTCGTACTTTTCAGCGTTGGCTAAGAATTCGTCCGTAGTAATTTCCTTAGCCGGCGGAACTGTTCCAACGCCTAATTTTACAATATCGGAGGCGCTATTGGAAACAGAAAGCTCAGTAAGACCTTTGTACTGTTTAACAGTACCGGTAACCATTAGTTTATCGCCTATGTTAACGGTAGTAGAATCGTCGTGATAAGCGAATACATTAATACCTGCAGTATTATCCTGAATGTAAATACTGAAGCTCTTAGCGCTCTTTGTGTAGTTAACAGATGTTACAACGCCTTGAACCGTGAATTGCTGGTTCAGATTGTCCGGCACAAAATCGCCGTCGGCGTCAACGCGAACATCGGCAATTGGAGTAGTTTGAATCTTTTGTAAATCAAGAATAGCGATTGGAACAACGCTTCCACCTCTGGGAATACCTGTGTAAACAACTTCGAGGTCGGGGTCGCTATCCATGTTGGCTAATTTAACTACATCTATTTGTCCGCCTGATGCGTTAATAGTAGTATCAATTACCGTAGCAGCCCAATTGGCTGGATCGGTCATATCTCCGCCTCGGTAGGCAACTCTGTAAACAGAGTTGTTAGGAGTTGACGCTCTGGTTCCGCATACGTAATCAACGTAACCATCGCCGTTAATGTCGCCTGCAGCGCCGCCTGTTAATCTGGATGCTCCCAAATCACCCAAATCGGCAATTTTGTAAGACTGCCAAGCGCCGTTTTCCATTTTTAGCAAATACACGTCCCCGCTTGCAGAAGAGTTATATGCGGAAACTAACATTTCTTGAACGCCATCTCCGTCAACATCATAAACTGATGCAGATCTGAAATCCCCATCAACTAATCCTGACTGTATAGCGCCAAATTTCCATTTGCCTGAAGAGGCGTCATAATACATTGAATTTAAAGTTCCTCCTAAGCTAAAAGTATAGATTCTACCATTAGCATAAACAACATCATATTTATTGCCGGTAATCGAGAAATTGCCAAAATTGCCATAAACCATATTAAGAGTGTTAGCGTCTATGCTTCTTGGAGGTCCGGCGTAAAATACTTCGTCGGAACCATCGCCGTCAATATCGTACATTTTAATAATATCAATTTGACCTTTTCCGGTTGTTCCGGTAATGCCTTTGTCCAAAGTACTTACTGTATAATTGGAAGAATCCGTAATGTCTCCGCCTTGATATTCAATTCTAACAACTTCGTCAGAATATCTGAATCCAATTAGGAAATCTTTTAATGAATCGCCGTCAATATCTCCCACTCCAAGACCGGTAATTCTGTTGGCTGTTCTGCTTGAAAAATCTGCAATTTTAAACGCTTTAAGGGAATCAGCATCGGGCTTTAATACCCACACGCCATGAGAGCCGCCGCTGCTATAATCAGCAGCAACAATTTCTTCATTTCCATCACCGTCAATATCAACCGCATGAGCAGATTTGAATGCCCAAGCAGGACCTATTTTTTGAGTTTTAACAGAGTCGTAAGAAGTTCCCGTGGCTTTAATATGGGTAACCGTTCCATTCCAATCAAACACATAAAAAGAATTGCCGATTACAGCCAAATCACGGTAGTTACTTCCGCTGTCGTCGCTTGTGCCGTGAGCTTCCATTGTCCAAGTTTCACTTCCGTCTCCGTTGTCGGGAATATCGCTAACGGAAACAACGCCCCAAGCAAAATGTTCTTTACGTTCCACAAAAACAAATTCTTTTTGTCCGTCTCCGTCAATATCAACAAGTCTTCCGGAGATTGGTCTCATTTCGGTATTATCCGGTAAATTCATATTCCACTGAGCATTGGGACGGTAGGTGCCGTCGCCATTGTCAATGCCCATTACGTCGGAGCCGTCGCCCGGGGTTTCGTAAACTACGATCCTTGGCGGATTAGCACCGCCGCCAAAATTGTTAACGGGACACCAAATTACTTCGCCTTTGCCGTCGCCGTCCCAGTCGCCCGCTAATAAAACAGGCCAAGTGTTTTGAGTAGTAACTCCTGGCAACGTTGTTTTCCATCTGAGAGTCCAACCACCATTAACAAATTCGTACTTATATAAGGTTGGAATTAATTCGCCGTTTGACCCGTCAGACCAATCGTTATTAACAGCGTACATATCAGTGTACCCGTCTCCGTCATAATCCATACCGGAAACAAGATTACCAAAACCGCCGTCCGGAGAAGTAATAACACCCGCACGAACAAATGCGTTGGAATCGACTTGATTGCCGGAAAATTCCATTGTCCAAGTTTCGCTTCCGTCGGCATTGTCCGGAATATTGTCCACAGACGCTACGCCTACCGAATAATGTCCCCTTCTATCGGCAAAAACAATTTCGTCTGTTCCGTCTCCGTCAACATCGGCAACGAACCATTTTACGGCTCTCATTTCCGTGCCGGCGGGAACGTTGGCATTCCAAACGGAATTAGGTTTCCACCCCCCTTTCCCGTCGGGTACGCCCATATTGTCGCTGCCATCGCCAGGATATTCAAAAACAACAAAACGCGCAGGATCGTTAGTTGGAGCGCTACTACTCAGATTGTTGGCGGGTCCCCAAATTATTTCTTTTTTGCCGTCTTTATCCAAATCGGCAACGGCCAAAGTAGGCCACGTGTTTTGCCATTGAGTCGGGATTTTTGCCGCCCAAACGGAATCCCAACTGGCGCCATTCCATTCGTATTTGTAAATCATGGGAACTAATTCGTTCGGGTCGCTGCCCCATTCATTATTAACGGCGTAAATCTCGAGTTTGCCGTCTCCGTCAAGGTCAACTCCCGCAACGATATTTCCAAAGCCTCCAACTTGATATTTAGGAACAGGAATTACGCTCTTTCTTACAAAAGATTCCTGCGCAAAAAGAGCGAACGATGAAAATATCGCAAGGAAAAATATTGTTCTGAAGGTTTTCATTATACCTCCCCTGTGTTAGTTGATAAGTTAGTGAGTTATTTTAAGAAAATCATCTTTTTAGTTAACGTTAATTTGTCGGTTTTAAGCCGGTAAATGTACGCGCCGGAAGCTAATCCGCTTGCGTTGAAACTTACGGAATATTTACCCGCGCTTAAATCCTTGTTTAATAATGTTCTAACTAATTGTCCGCTTAAACTGAAAATGCTTAATGTTACATTTGTTTGTTGCGGAATTGAAAATTCAATAGTAGTTGAGGGGTTAAAAGGATTGGGATAGTTTTGACTTAAACCGAAGTCTTTGGGAATATTGTTAGATTCTTTTTTAACGTCGGTTAATTTTATTGTTGGTAACGTGGAAGAGTAAGTCCATTTTTCAACTGTCCAACCGTAATAGCAATTAGTGTACATGTTGGAATTGTCGTCAAAGGAAAGATTGTAAACCGAGCCGTAGCCCGAAGCAATGTTGTTTACTCTATTGTTAAAAGTTCCCGTTATTTTGTAATTCCATTGCGCAATATCCAACGTGTCCATTATTGAACCGTCGTTAGGATTGATTGCGTAAATTCTTGCGTATTCGTACCCCGTACCGGTATGAAAATCTGCCGCGGCGGCGGCAAACAGAATGTTGTTTCCATCTAAAAATTGCAAACCCCAGGGACCAACGGAAAAAGTATCCGATGAGGAAATGAATTGGGAATCCATTGCAAATTTAAAATTAGTATTTAATGAATAACCATTTGTCACATCACCTTGGTAACAATAAATCTTTTTTGCTTCGTAATTGGAAACAAAAATAAGTGAGCCATCCGAACTTACCGCTATTCCTCTTGCCGTGCCGGCGTCGGGCAGGGTAATTGTTTGTAGAGGAGTTCCGGAATGGTCGGAAGAAGTCCAACCCGCTTCTTTTGTTGTGTTGTCAAAAATTAAAACTTTAGCGGCGGTATTGGAATCGCCCGCGGTTGTAACAAATACGCGTCCGTCGTGGTCAACGTCAACGGCCCACAAATCTTCGCTGCCGGTGGCTAACCTCTGACCAACGCTGTAAACGCTGTCCGTTCCTAACTTGAACATTAAAAGATTATGGTCGGCGTCGTTGTTTGCCACAAGGAATAAATCCTCGCTTGTATTCGAGTAATATTTTGCAACGTCCCTTGGATTAGTCAAAGTAACATTGTCAAATATATTATTCCAAACCGTTTGCAAATCGCTTGCGCTGTAAGGAATGTGACTTATTCTTCCGGTGGTGGAATCAGCGTTCACATAACCCACCAGGTAGTAATCGTTTCTGCTTTCCCTGGAAACCAAAGCCACAAAATTATTTTCGGCAAAAGCTACAACAGACATTGTTCGCTGTCCTGTGCCATTAGCTGCGTCGTCTGTTGTTGCGTACGCGCAACTCCAAGTGCCGTCAAATGTTTGCGCGAAAAGTAAATTAGAAGATATTAATAGAAAGGTTAAAAATAGAAGAGAAAAGAAAGTAAATGTTTTTTTCATAGGTGACCCCCATGATTTTTAATGAACAAAATATTGAAACTCAATTTATTAAAAAATCATATTTAAAGTCAAGAAATAATTTACTTTCTAAAAAATGATTTCCAAATTCAACACAAAATCTTATTC
>JALWSN010000168.1:0-1430 GCA_027080245.1 Ignavibacteriales bacterium
GTGTTCAAGCAATTGCCTCGTAAAATCTGCCGCGGCTTCTTTTGTAATTACTTCGCCCGGATTTTCAAAATTGTAAAAATTTCCGCTTTCGTCCTTAAGGTAAATGGTGATTTCGTCCACAAGGTAATTTTTCCTAATGAATTCCTTTACAAAATCAAAGAACTCGTTTTGCGTCATGTAGTTTTGAATTTTAAAAACAAACTCGGAAAAATGTTTGCGGTAGCGTTCAATGTCCTGCCGGAAAAATTTGTCCAGTATGTTTTGAATTTTGTTTTCGAGCGGGTGAATCAGCGACACAAGAATTAAAATAATTACCGCGGAAAAAAAGAAGGAATTGATTTTGAAAATTTTGTTAATTGTTTCGCTAAGATTTTGAACGATGATGAAGTAAGTGGCTAAAATGAATGTGTAAATTGTTGAGTAAGCGATTCCGGTAGAAATTAAATTACGAACCTTGAACGCTTTGTAATGAAGATTAACGTAAAGGAAAAAGAGGCTGACGGTAAGCGTAAAAACCGTGGAGAGGAAGTAAAACGAAATTGTGTTTTCCAGAGCCGAACGGAAGATGTTCATTAAAAAGAAGAATGCAACGATGATGAAAAACCCGGAAGTAAAAAAGATGGTAAGATTTTTCTGCGTGGCGGTGCGCAATTTGGGAATTTTTAATATTAGAACCAACCCGCCCCAAACAAGGTAAACCACTGTAATTAAAATTTGCGCAATGAAGAAAAAATCGTTTGTGAAGCGCAATTTGTAAAAGTACGTTTGGGGCGAACCGGCGACTCTGATGATGTCGATTCTGAAGTTCGGGAACGAGAGCGCAAGGAAAATAACGGGGATTGCAAAAATCAAAACGTAAAATTCGAACCTTTCGGCTATCTTGAAAGTAGGCCGGGGGAAGTTGTAAGCTATTGCGATGAAAAATGCGGGAATCAAAAAGATAATTCTGTAAAGAATTTGCGCGCCCAGCACGGCTTTCGAATAAGCCGCGGTGTTAAGAATAAGGATTTCCGTGAGATTCCAGACGGCAAAAACAAACACGAAAGCAAAGAACCAGCGGTTCAACTTTGAGCGGGGGTTTTTCAAAAGGATTGTGAAAGCCACGCTAAAATTCACGGTAAAAGCAATTAAAGAAGGCAAAGAGTAAATGTTCACTTTTAATTTCCTTTTCTCGTTCCGCGTTGGACTGAAAATAATTTTAAATTCAACTCTTCCCCAAAAAATGTTGAGTTAGAAGCGAAATTAAACTTTCGCGCGTAATAACGCCTGTAATTTCGCCGTCTTCCACAACGGGCAATTGGTTCACTCCTTCGGCGTCCATTAATTTAAGAGCTTCGGTAAGCGGCAAATTAATGTCCACGGTTTTAATTTCCGAAAGCGGCTTCATTATTTGTTCAACTGTGGTAACGTCCCACCTGTCCCGCGGCGCG
>JALWSN010000168.1:1440-1763 GCA_027080245.1 Ignavibacteriales bacterium
TGTTTTTACCTTCCCGCTCTACAATAAAAAATCTGCGGTGTCTAATTAACAAATCGTTCTCGACGAATTCGGTAATCGTGGTGTCGTAAGGCACAAGTCCGTAAGCTTTTGTGTAAGCGTCCTCCACGGTTTTGCCCGCGAGGAGTTTGGTTATTTCCTGCCGCTGCACTTGGGAAAACGCGGCGCTTTCAAGGAACCAACCGATGAAAGCAATCCACAATCCGTTTGCCCAGAAACCCGCCATCATTTCCAAAAATCCGATTGAAATAAAAACAAACCCAAAGAACCTGCCAACCGTTGCGGCAACGTGAGTGGCTTGAGTA
>JALWSN010000169.1:0-1422 GCA_027080245.1 Ignavibacteriales bacterium
TTTTAACGCTGCAAGATCCAACGGACTGAATTTTTGGGAATCAATTCCATACGCTTTAAGTGGTAGTTTGATGTGGGAATATTTTATGGAAATTGAACGCCCGTCGTATAACGATTTATTAAACACAACAATCAGCGGGATTACTCTTGGCGAGATAACTTATCGAGTTTCTAATTTGGTAACAGACGAAAGTGCTCGTGGCGGCGAAAGAATAATTCGCGAACTTGCTGCGTTGATTATTGATCCCATGCACGCTTTTAACCGTGCGCTGAAAGGAAAGCCCTGGAAATTGGGAACAAAACCTAAAAAGAAAAATTCGAAAATTGATTTATCGATAGGGACAAACACGCTTTTTATTAACCGAAATTTTCAGAATAATTATTTTTATCTATTGTTAAAATTCGATCTCCGCTATGGCGATAAATTTAAAAGCGTTAAACATGATAAACCATTTGAATATTTTCGAGTTCATAGCGAAGTCTCATTTACCGAAGGGAACAATATAATCGGTATCTCCGCAAGCGGCGTTTTGTGGGATAAAAATATTAACGCTTTCAACACGAAAAACAATGTTATAGGATTATACAAAGAATTTGATCTGCTATTCAATTCAATTTACAAATTCTCGGCGTCAAGTTTAACCGGTGAAATTAGCTATTTAACAAAACTTTCCGCTAATTCTCAAATCCAAAATTCTTTGGGTGGGACATTGGTTTTAATCGGTTCTTCAAATTCGAAATATTCCGCAGAAGTAGGACGTGATTATAATTTGGGACCGGGACTGGCATTCAGATTTTTTAGCAACTTATATCTAAAAAATTCCTGGCTCATATTTTTTAAATACAAACAGTTTTGGATACATGTATTAAATGGAATCAAGGGAGATGAATTCATCGGCTTGTTTAATTTAGGCGTTAATTACGATTTTAACAAGATACTTGGCGTTGGTATGGACGCGGTATTTTATGAAAGATACGGCATTTATAGAACGCTACAAAATATTTATTCTAAAAACGCGTCGTTACGTCTTTATTTGAAATATACTTTTTTATAAATCATTAAATTTAAAAGAGTGAATAAAAAAAAAATAATTGCCAAAGTTGAGGCAGTATTATATTGATAACGGCCTTTGTCGGTAAAAAAATTTTGCTCGGTCTCATTGACACTGCATACTAATATTTAACGTCTCTTTTAAATCACTACATAATGAGAATTAGTTGACATTTGCCCAAGCATTTATTTGTGAAATAAACAACGAGATTATTTCCATTTCATATTATCTTGTCGGCGCTCAGCTGTTTGTTTTGGTTTTATTGTTAACTGTCCGTCCTTTCTAAAATAATATTAAAGTAAAAACTTTTCCCGAAGCCTCCGGAAAGGAAGTTCCTGAAAAGCCACAAAAGTTCAACATCTAATTTTTAC
>JALWSN010000169.1:1432-7262 GCA_027080245.1 Ignavibacteriales bacterium
TTTTAATCCACTTTTAAATCTTACATTGTTTCAAGTATTATTTTTGCCATTTTTCTACAGCTTCTTCGGGAGATGTTTTTATGCATGCCATTGTTTCTAATGGTCAATGGCTGAATTCAGCTACCGGTGGAGCCGTCTGGCTGCAAAGATTTGTTTGAATGCAAACTGGCACGCAATATCAGATAACCCAGAATACCTGATGCCAACGAACCAACAATAATACCCAGACGTTCGTCGAATAGCAAATTAACTCCCGACTCTTCAAAAGCAAGGGAGCCGATGAAGAGACTCATTGTGAAACCGATGCCGCAGAGCGCTGAAGCGCCATACAAAGAACCCCACGACATTCTTGCAGGTAGCCGCGTTAAATTCAGCTTAATTGCTACCCAACAGATACTAAAAATACCTAATTGCTTACCAATAAACAGACCGAGTGCAATTCCCACAGGAACGCTATGGAATATTTGGTCAACGCCCGCTCCGGAAAAAATGATTCCTGCATTAGCGAACGCAAAGATTGGAAGAATAAAAAATGCTACCACAGTGTGCAAATCATGCTCCAAGCTCTTTAGCGGGGAATAGTTACCGTTGGTCTTAGACCCTATTGGAATAAACATAGCCAATATCACTCCCGCCAATGTTGCATGTACTCCGGACTTCAACATGGCTACCCACATAACGATGCCAATCAATAAATATGGACTTTTAGATTCGATATTCCTTTTGTTGAATACTGCGAGGATCAAGATGCAGAATAAAACTACAATAAGCGCTACCAGTGAAATATTCGACGTGTAAAAAATAGCAATGATTATGATTGCGCCGATATCATCAAAAATCGCCAGAGATGTTAGAAATATTTTAATGGCAATGGGAACCCGGGAACCCAGCAAAGACAATACACCCAGAGCAAAAGCAATATCCGTTGCAGCCGGAATAGCCCAACCTTTTATTGCCATGGAATCGCCAGCGTTGAAATAAATATATATAAGCGCCGGAGCCGCCATGCCACCGATAGCTCCTATGCCGGGCAGGATAATGTTTCGTTTGTCCGAAAGCTCGCCTTCAATTAACTCCCTTTTTAACTCCAAACCAATAAATAAAAAAAATATCGCCATCAATCCGTCGTTTATCCAAAGTAATAATGGCTTGACAATTCTTAGCGCGCCAATACGAATTTCTAACGGCGTATCGAGCAACAGGGCATAGTAAGTTTGCAATGGCGTATTTGCAATTACCAAGGCAAGAACTGTGGCAAACATGAGAATTATGCCGTTTGCAGATTCAAGCTTAAGAAAGTCGGAAATGAACGATTTTTGAGTATTATTCATAGTTCCCCCTGTTTTCTAAGTTAAGAGTCTTATCCGACAATATATAAAAAAAGTAATCGCCGCTTAAATGCTGGCTCGTTTACGGATAAAATTTTGTTGACGCGTAGTTTAAGGCAAAAATGTGAAATTCCTCTCTCCGCAAATCCATTGGGATTTATACCCGCTCGTTTCATGGGCAATACGAATTCGGTTCTGTTATTTGTTTTTATCATTTTTTCAGATGACCTAATCAAGGAAAACATAATTCTTAAATTTTTCATTTCTAAAATAAGTCGTTTTTATTTTAGATAGAGTAATTATTTTAAAAAATATGTAAATATTCACATCAACATAAAGGTTGTAATAAATAGCCGCACCGTAAGAATTCTCATAAAAAAATTGGTGTAAAATCCTTCTCTAAAAACTCCCCAAAAAAAATCTTAAAAATCTCCCAAAAATTCAACCTGCAATTTTACTTAGTTCAACTATTTTCAGCCCGGCTAATTTTAATTTTGTGTTTTTTCTGTTTGGCAATGATTCACAATCCTTTCCAGTTTTTCTCTTTAAAATTCTATTGCTTAACCCTAACCGATTATTGCTCAATTTAATTTTTACATTTCTTCTCTTTGCCAAATTTGCGGGTAAAAATTACGTGGCAAACGGAGGAAATATTTCCCCCAAACCTACCAACCCTAAAACGGATTTAAAAAAATAATAAAGTTGTTTTTCCCTTAAAACGCTACGCTAACTATCTTTTTTACCTCTTTTATTTTATTGGAGAGGAGCATTTCGGTGATATCTACTTCGCCTCTTTAAATTTAAAACCACTAAACATTCCTCCTGTAAAAATAAAAAAATACCCGCCGAAGCGGGTATTGAGAGAGTGAGAGAGAGAAAGAAAACATTCGATCCCCTTACTCATTAAAAGCAGTACTTGTTCTCCTCAAGCATTTTGTCCGCAACTTCACGTCTTAACTTAATCACATTAACAGGATCGAATTTAGTGAAACGCTTTAAGCCCAACAGGAGCACCTTTAGCTCGTCGCCTTCGGCAAAAGCGCTAACAGCATGTTTCCCGTAAAGATTTATTTTTTCCAAAGCCTCGCTTACGTAAACTTTTGTCATGTCAACAAAATACTTAGCCGCGGCTTCTCCGTTTTTGTTTGCAAATTTTAAAGTTCTCAAGATAGCCGATTCCGCGGCAAAAATTTCAATCACCATGTCGGTAATGTTCATTATTATTTCCTGTTGCTCGCCTAATTTTTGCATGAACTTTTGAACCGCCGAGCCTGCAACCATCAAAGCGGCTTTCTTTGCTTTGCGAACGGCTTCCATCTCCTTGGCAAGCAAGCCTTCGGGCTCTTCGCCAAAGGAAGGGATGGACAATAATTCTTTTTGAATTCCCATTGCGGGCGTCATCAAATCCAACCTGCCTTTCATCGAACGTTTGACCAGCATGTCAACAACCAACAGCCTGTTTATTTCGTTCGTTCCTTCGAAAATCCTGTTAATCCTCGAATCTCTGTAAGCCCTTGCAGCGGGATATTCTTCCGAGTAACCGTAACCGCCGTGAACCTGAACCACCTCGTCAACAACATAGTCAAGCATTTCGGAACCGAAAACCTTCATGATTGAAGATTCAATTGCATATTCTTCCGCGGCTTTAATCAAAGCCGAGCTGTAGCTTTCACCCTGAGCTTTAAGCTCTTCTACGCGTTGGTTAATCAAACCGCTGGTTCTTAAAATTGCCGCCTCGGAAACAAAAGTGCGAATAGCCATTTCCGCCAGCTTATGTTTGATTGCTCCGAAGCTGCCAATGGTTTTGCCGAACTGCTTTCTTTCGTTTGCGTATTGAACCGCTACGGAAATAAACCTTTTGGCGCCGCCGGTAGTCATTGCGCCTAATTTGAATCTTCCGATGTTCAAAATGTTAAAAGCAATGTAATGACCTTTTCCTATCTCGCCCAGAACGTTTTCCTTCGGCACTTTCACATTGTCCAAAAACAAAGCCCTTGTGGACGAGCCTTTGATTCCCAGTTTATTCTCTTCCTCGCCCCGGGTGAACCCTTCGGAATCGGTGGGAATAATAAACGCGGTAAACTTGTCCCCGTCAACCTGCGCGAAAGTAATAAGAATATCTGCAAATCCGCCGTTGGTAATCCACATCTTCTGACCGTTCAGAATGTAGTATTTGCCGTCGTCGGAAAGCTTTGCCGTCGTTTTAGCCGACAATGCGTCCGACCCCGAAGTAGGCTCGGTTAAGCAGTAAGCGGATTTCAATTCGCCTGTGGCAAGTTTGGGCAAATATTTTTGCTTTTGCTCTTCCGTGCCGTAATACAAAATGGGCAGCGTTCCAATTCCCGTGTGCGCTGCGTAAGAAACGCCAAAGGAATGGCTCGGTCCCATTTCCATTGCAATAATTGTGTTAGTGTTAAAGTCCTGCCCAATGCCGCCGTACTCTTCCGGAATCGAAGTGCTCAAAAGCCCCGTCTCGCCGGCCTTTTCCAGCAACGAGGTTGTAAGCCCCGGTTCCTGTTTGTCGATTGCGTCCAATCTGGGCATAATTTCTTTTTCAACAAATTCCCTGACCGTGTCAGCCATTAACTTTTGCTCTTCGTTAATATCCTCGGGAATGAAAACCGTTTCGGGATTTGTTTCCTTAATAAGAAACTCCCCGCCTTTCAAAGCTTCAGCTTTATTTTCCTCTGCCATTGTTTTACCCTTATTTTATTTTAAAATTTCTCAACTTAACAATTCGTAAATTCCGGCCACGCCCTGACCTCCGCCAACGCAAGCGGTAACCATTCCGTATTTTTTATTTCTGCGCTTAAGTTCTTCAATAATTTGAACGGAAAGCTTTCCGCCTGTGCAGCCCAGCGGATGCCCAAGCGCAATTGCTCCGCCGTTAACGTTAACCACGTCGGGGTTCATTCCAAGCGTTTTAATAACCGCAAGGGACTGAACCGCAAAAGCCTCGTTAAGCTCAATCAAATCCATGTCCTCTAGTTTTAAGCCGGCTTTCTTAAGAGCCTTTGGAACCGCAGCAATTGGTCCGGTGCCCATTAGTCTTGGCTCTACCCCGGCCACGGCGTAGGAAACCATTCTGGCTATTGGCTTTAAGTTAAGTTCCTTTACCATGTCTTCCGACATTACAAGCACAAAAGCCGCACCGTCGGAAGTTTGGGAAGAATTTCCCGCCGTAACCGTTCCGCCCTGAGCAAAAACAGGTTTTAACTTTGCAAGCTTTTCCAGTGAAGTATCCGCTCTCGGTCCTTCGTCCGTGTCCACCACAAATTTCTCCGTCTTCTTTTTGCCGTCCTCGTAGTAAACCCGCTCAACTTCAATGGGAACGATTTGGTCTTTGAAATAACCGTTTTTAATTGCGTTTACAGCTTTCATGTGGGAATTGTAGGAAAATTCATCCTGCTCTTCCCTTGAAATATTGTATTCCCGTGCCACTTCCTCGGCCGTAAGCCCCATGGACATGTAGTAATCCGGATGTTCAAGAGTTAATTTGTAATTAGGCGCCAATTTCCAGCCGGTCATCGGGACGAGGGACATCGACTCCGCCCCGCCGGCAATAATGCAATCCATCATTCCCGTTTGAATGCGAGCCACCGCCGTAGCTATGGTTTCGATGCCCGAGCCACAAAATCTGTTCACGGTAGCGCCGGGAACATCAATCGGAAGCGAAAGCAGGGAAATCATCCTGCCGATTTGCAATCCCTGTTCCGCTTCCGGGAATGCGTTACCAACTAACACATCGTCTATTCTGTGGGGGTCTAATTCGGGAACTGATTTTACTAAATGTTTAATTACCTCTGCGGCTAAATCGTCCGGGCGCGTAAAACGGAAGCCGCCTTTCTTTGCCTTCCCTACCGCCGAACGAAATCCCGCTACAATATAAGCTTCTCTCATGATTCTTTTTTCTCTTTTATTGTTAATATTTTATTTAATTTCTCAACGGTTTACCTGTAGTAAGAATGCTTTGAATTCTTTCGAGCGTTTTCTTTTCGCCTATCAGACTCAGGAAAGCTTCCCTTTCCAAATCGAGCAAGTATTGCTCGGAAACCAACGAGCCTTCGGAGAGGTCGCCGCCGCACATTACGTAAGCTAATTTCTCGGAAATCTTTTTGTCGTGGTCGGAAATGTAATTAGCCGTTCTGTACGAGTAAGCGCCGAGCATCATTGCCGCAAGGGCGGTTCGCCCAAGCACTTTAATATCCTCGCGGGGCGTAGGCTTTGTGTAGCCCCTTTCGGCTATTTCCAGCGCGGCTTTTTTTGCATCGGCTATTACTCTGTGCGGATTTACGGAGTAAGTGTCCAGACCTTTCCGGAAAATTCCCAAATCGTAAGCTTCCTGCGCTGAGGTGGAAACCTTAGCCATTGCAATGTTCAAAAATCTTCTTTGCAATTCGTGAAGTTCAACTCCTCCTTCTACGTAACTGTCGGAGGCTCTTAATGTCATTTCCTTAGTGCCGCCGCCGGCGGGAATAATACCGTAGAAGGAGGAGTTGAAC
>JALWSN010000170.1 GCA_027080245.1 Ignavibacteriales bacterium
TGCTTGAACCCTGCCGCGCTTTGAACAAATTGAGCACAAAAATATTTTGCGTTCTTTCGATTAAGGTTTGGCTTGTATTTTTCCACACGCGGAGATTCATTGTTAATTAAAAAATTTTTGCCGATTCCCGATCCCCTCCTTTCTTTTAGGAATTTCACCTCCAATTTACACGAGCGTTACTTTTTTCCCGGGATTAAAAATCACCTTCGCCACAGTTCCCTGTCCAACGTGCGGTACTGAATTGCCTCGCTAATGTGCCGCGGTAAAATATTCTCTTCGCCTTCCAAGTCGGCAATGGTTCTGCTGACTTTCAAAATTCTGTCGTAAGCCCGCGCCGAAAGTCCCAAATTTGTCATTGCCATTTTCAGCAAATCGGAACTCTCTCCGTCGAGCCGGCAAAACGTTCGCACTTCCTTGCTGCCCATATCAGCGTTCGAATGTAAATGCGGGTAATTGGCAAATCTTTCCTGCTGAATTTTCCTTGCGGCTACAACTCTTTTACGAATTTCGCCGGAAGTCTCGCCCGAGTGCTTTGAGGAAAGTTCCTTAAAATTAACCGCCGGCACTTCGATGTGGATGTCGATTCTGTCCAGTAAAGGTCCAGAAACTTTGGACATGTACCTTTGAATCATCCCCGTAGTGCAAGAGCATTCGCGATTAGGATCCGTGTAATACCCGCAAGGACATGGGTTCATGGCCGCGGCGAGCATGAAGTTCGAAGGGAATTCAACGGACATTTTTGAGCGGCTTATTGTAACCCTGGCATCCTCGATTGGCTGACGTAAAACTTCCAGCACGTTTTTCTTGAACTCAGGCAGCTCGTCCAGGAACAACACGCCGTGGTGCGCGTAAGAGACCTCGCCGGGACGCGGAAAGGAGCCTCCCCCAATAAGCGCCGCGTCGGAAACCGTGTGGTGCGGACTGCGGAACGGTCTTTCGGTAATTAACGCTTTGTCCGGCGGCAGCAAGCCTGCAACGGAATGAATTTTAGTGGTCTCCAACGCTTCCTCGAAAGTTAACGGCGGAAGTATTGAAGGAAGCCTGCGGGCAAGCATTGTTTTACCGGAGCCCGGAGGTCCAATCATTAAAATATTGTGCGCGCCCGCCGCGGCAATTTCCAGAGCCCTTTTAACATTCTCCTGTCCCTTGACGTCGGAAAAATCTAGATGATATTTGTTGATGTCGCCAAACAGTTTCTCCCTGTCGGTAATTACCTGTTTTAAACCGCCGGCGCCGTTTAAGTAATTTACAACGTCCGTTAAAGTCTCGGCGCTCATTACTTTTATTCCGTCCACAATCGAGGCTTCCAGAGTAGACTCCGCCGGAAGAATAATCTCTCCGAATCCCCGCTTTTTAGCTTCGGCGGCAATTGGCAAACCGCCTTTAATTTTCCTCAGCGTTCCGTCCAACGAAAGCTCGCCCAAAGTTAAAACGCTCGCAAACTTTTCCTTGGGCACAGTCCCTTCCGCGGTAAGAATGCTAAGGGCAATAGGCAAATCAAAAGCGCTGCCTTCCTTTTTAACGTCCGCCGGGGCAAGATTCACCGTTATTTTACGGGGGTTAAGTTGAATGCCTGAATTCTTAATTGCCGCAAGAACTCTTTCGCGGCTTTCCCGCACCGCGTTATCCGGCAAACCTACAATTGTAAACGAGGGAACGTTCTTTTCCGTTTGAGTTTCAACTTCAACAATGTAAGCGTCGATGCCCTGCGTTGCGCTTGAAAATCCTTTAGCCAGCATTTCAGTTCTATTAATAATTAAG
>JALWSN010000171.1 GCA_027080245.1 Ignavibacteriales bacterium
AATTGTAACCCCGTTGAAAATTGAGGTGAAAAATTTCTCGGCATTTTTCGGGGAGAATCAAATTCTTCACGACGTAAACATGGAAGTAAAAGAAAACAGCGTAATTGCAATAATCGGTCCTTCCGGCTGCGGAAAATCTACTTTCCTGCGTTCAATCAACAGGATGCACGAAATTAACGGCGGAACAACGAAAGGCTTAATTTTATTCGACGGCAAGGACGTTAAGGAATACGACCCCGTTCGTTTGCGCAGGAAAATAGGCATGGTTTTTCAAAAGCCAAATCCTTTCCCCACAATGTCGATTTTCGAAAATGCGGTTGTCGGGGTTAAATTGAACGGATTGAAAAAGAAAAGCAAGCTGAACGAAATTGCGGAAAAAAGCTTAAAGCAAGCGGCGCTGTGGGACGAGGTAAAGGACAGGCTAAACCAACCCGCTGTAAGCCTTTCCGGCGGGCAGCAACAAAGGCTTTGCATTGCAAGAACTTTAGCGGTCGAGCCGGAAGTGATTTTAATGGACGAGCCCGCAAGCGCGTTAGACCCGATTTCGACGGCAAGAGTGGAAGAATTGATTTTTGAACTCAAACAAAATTACACTATTATTGTTGTTACCCACAACATGCAGCAAGCTTCCCGCGTTAGCGATTACACGGCTTTTTTCATGAACGGGAAGCTTATTGAATTTAACGAAACGGTTGAATTGTTTACTAATCCTAAAGAAAAAATAACCGAAAATTACATTACCGGCAGGTTCGGTTAATTTCGGAGAGTTAAAAATGACTGAAAAATTAAGCAAACGTCTGGAGGAAATTCACGCCGAAATAATATTTCTGGCAAACGAAGTGGAAGACGCAATTTACAATTCAATTAAAGCTTTGCGCACTCAGGACGTTGAGCTGGCTAAAAAAGTTAAGCTGCGGGACAAAAAAGTAAACGCTCACGAGGTGAAAATCGAAAAGAAAATCCTGGAAATTCTTGCGTTGCAGCAGCCTGTGGCGGTGGATTTACGCTTTTTGATTGTGGCGCTTAAGATGAACAACGATTTGGAAAGAATTGGCGACCACGCAAAATCAATCGCTAAAATAGCTATGCGCATTGCGGACAAGCCGCCGTTGAAATCGATTGAAGAAATCAACAGGCTTTCCAAAATTGTTAGAATAATGCACCACGACGCCGTGAAGTCTTTCATCTACGAGGACGTTGAAATGGCTAAAGAAACGATTAAGAAAGACAAAAGCGTCGACGAATTAAACGACAAAATTTACGAGGACGTGCTGGCGGAAATCAAAAATAATCCGCAAAATATTCAGCAGGGAATCGAGCTAATTAACGCTTCCAAACATCTGGAAAGAATCGCCGACTTAGCCACTAACATTTGCGAAGACGTGGTTTTCATGAAGGAAGCTCAAATAATCAGGTACGGGGCAAAACAATGAGCAAGCTGATTTACATTGTGGAAGACGACGCCGACATCGCCGATTTGATTGAATACCAATTGCTTTCGAACGGCTACGACGCGCGAATATTTTACAACGGCGACGAGGCTTATTCGTCAATCGTAGAAAAGCGACCGGATTTGCTGCTGCTCGACCTCTCCCTGCCGGGAATTTCGGGACTGGAAATAATTAAGTACATCCGGAACTCCGCAGAACTTAGCTCCCTGCCCGTAATAATGGTTACCGCGCGGGATCAGGAAACGGACAAGGTGATTGGATTAAAAGCCGGGGCGGACGATTACATCGCCAAGCCTTTTGGAATGAAGGAATTGCTTGCCAGAATTGAGGCTTTGTTGAGGAGAACCGGTGGCGCGAAAAAAGAAATTTTTTCGGTGGGCAATCTTACAATTAATTTCGAAACGTTCGAAGTTAACTGCGGCGGGGCGAAAAACCCGGTTTCGCCCCGGGAGGTTCAAATTCTGAAAACTTTAATTGCCGCCAGAGGCGAAACGGTTACTTACCGGCAATTACTGAACGCATTGTGGGAAGAGGATTTTAAGCCGGATAAACAGACGCTTTACGTTTATGTTCAAAGGCTGCGCAACAAGCTTGGTTCGTGCAAATCGGTTTTGAAAACCGTTCAGGGCATTGGCTACAAATTGGAAATTTAATGAAATCTTTGAGCCGGGAAATAATTAAAATTTTTGCGCTCAGCTTTTTGCCGCTGCTTGTTTTGTTTAATTTCATTTTTTACATCTCCTTTGAATCCCAATTCCAGAGCGACGTCAAGCGCATCGCGGCTTCCAAATTACGGTTGATTGAATTTGCACTTGAGAAAGAAGCCAGCCCGGCGCTAAGCAAGAAGAAGATAATTGACGTTCTGGAAAATTTTAATTTTTCCAAATCCAACCTGCTAATTTTAGATTCCCTCTCCAACAAAATTTTTGATTGGCAAATGCCCGTTAGCGACGGCAAAAATATTTTCAGTTTCTTGAACAGGGAAGAAATCTTCCGGCTTAAAAACGGAATGATTGCAAGGGAGCAGGCAAGTTCGGACAGGACTTTGTTCACGTATTTTTCGGTAGTTAAAATCGCTGGCAAAAGGGCTATTCTGGAAATGGATTTTTATTGCGATTCTTACGGTAATCACATGAAAATCCTCTTTTGGTTCTTGTTCGCTTTCGACGCGTTGGCGCTTTTGTCCTTTGCAATTTTCCTGACTGCGAGCCGGAAGTATTTCAAAAGGCAAATATTTTTGTTGAGGGATGTAATTTCCGGCGGTCCGGAATCAAAAGGAAAAAATTTACCAGAGGAATTTCAGGAAATTAGTTTTTTCCACAAGCTGGCAATCGGGCAAAAGGTTCAAGAAATAAAGAGCGTTGAAAACAAATTGGAAGAATTGCGTTCGGCGCTCGACCAAATTTCCGAGGGCGTTGCGTTGTTCGGCGAAGCGTTCACGCTTGAATTTTGCAACGAATCGTTCCGGAAAATTCTGGGCAGAAGCAAGAAAGAATTTAACGTTGGCGAGGAGGTTTTTAATTTCGTAGAGTTCCCGCCGTTGTTGCTGGACTTAAAAAATTTCCGGGAGAATAGAGTTCCAATCAACGCTTCCGCTAAATATTACGGCGGCAAGTTTCTTGAATATTCAATTTTACCGCTTGGGAAGGACGGGGGAGAAGCCGCCAAGTTTGTAATTGTTGTTAAGGACGTTACAACCATTAAGCGGTTGGAGAGAATTCGAAAGGATTTTGTGGCTAACGTCAGTCACGAGTTCAAAACGCCGCTTACTTCCATACGCGGTTACGCGGAAACGCTCCTTTCGGGCGGGGGAGACGCCGGCGGGGCTACGCGGCAGAAGTTCCTTGAGAAAATTTACAACCAAACTTTCCGGCTGGAAAATCTTGTTAACGATTTGCTGAAGTTGAACAAAATTGAAAACGAAGCCGGGGCAGATTTTGATTACTTCCCCGTGAATAAGGTTATCCGGGAAATAGCTGACGATTTTGAGATTATAGCCAAAAAAAAGGGGCTGATTTTCGAAACCAATATTTTGCTGAAAGAGACGGTAAAAATAAAAGGTGAGGAAAATTTGTTAAACGTTATTCTTACCAATTTGCTGATGAACGCGGTTCAATATTCCAGCGAAGGGGGCAGAGTTGTTTTGAATGTATCGGCGGACGAGCAAAAGCTTAAAATAGAGGTGCAAGACGAAGGCATTGGAATTGCGCCGAATGAACTGGAAAGAATATTTGAACGCTTTTACAGGACCAACGGAGCTTTAAGGATGTTCAGGGAAGGAACAGGTTTGGGACTTTCTTTAGTAAAGCATGCCGCAGAGCTTTTAGGTGGCAGGATTTCCGTTAAAAGCCAGCCGGGTAAGGGGAGTGTGTTTTTGTGTGAGATTACTGGTGTATTTTAAAAGTGGGGATAGAAGTTTAGAGGCGGAAATCTGCATAGGATTTGTTATATTATCAAGAAGTTAGTTAAAAAAATGAAAGCTAAATTTTTGTAGCTTTTCGAAGACTCCGTTTTCAGAGCTTTCAAAGGAAGATTTTTATCCAATTTTGTTCCAAATCTGATTTCTTAAGGAGCGACTAAATATTCCTTTCGTTTATCAGGTTGTTAAAAAAAGTAATGTGGATATCTTTCGGAAAGACATTAGAATTATTTCGGGCGATAAATTTTTTACAGCGCTTGTGTGAACAAAGTTTTTTGTAACTTGTTGCCTTTTTGAAAATAATGCGCCCTATCTCAAATTCGCTAATTTTTCTTTCAATATTTCATTTACAATTTGGGGATTTGCTTTACCGCGGGATTCTTTCATTACTTGCCCTACAAAAAATCCAAACACCTTTTCCTTGCCGTTTAAATACTGTTCTACTTGCGTTGGATTATCTTTTAAAACTCTCTCCACAATTATTTTAATTTGCGATGCGTCAGTTATTTGAACGAGATTTTTTTCCTTTACAATATTTTCCGGATCGTCATCCGAGTTCAACATATCTTCAAAAACTTCTTTGGCAATCTTTCCTGAAATCACCTGTTTGTCCACAAGGGCGATCAACTTCCCCAAATTTTTAGCTGAAATTGGAAATTGCGAAAAATCAACTTTCCGTTCATTAGCTATTTTCAGGGCTTCGCTCATCACCCAATTGCTCAAAGCCTTGTAATTATTGGTTGAAGTTAGAGCCTGTTCGTAGTAATCAGCGATTGATTTCTCGGATGTAAGCACGCCGGCGTCGTATTCGGGAAGTTGATATTCCTCAATAAATCTTTGTTTCCTTGCGTTTGGCAGTTCGGGCAGTGCGCTTTGGATTTCGGTTACCCAATCTTCGCTTATTTCCAACGGCATCAAATCCGGCTCTGGAAAGTAGCGGTAATCATGGCTTTCCTCTTTGCCTCTCATCGGGCGCGCTTCGCTTTTGTCGGCATCCCACAAAAGCGTTTCTTGAACAACTGTCCGGTTCTCTTCGAGTAATTCTATTTGCCTATTGATTTCAAACTCCAGTGCGCGCTCAACGTTTCTGAAAGAATTCATGTTTTTAATTTCCGTACGCGTGCCAAGCGCAGTCTCGCCCTTCTTTCTGATTGAAATATTTGCGTCGCATCGGAGGGAACCTTCTTCCATGTTGCCATCGCAAATCCCGAGATAAGTTACAAGCTGTCTTAAGTTTTTCAAGTATTGCGAAGCTTCTTGCGTCGAGTGAATGTCAGGTTCGCTTACTATTTCAATTAACGGCACGCCGGAGCGATTCAAATCTACTTTGGTAAATCCCCCTTGGTCGTGTATTGATTTTCCGGCGTCTTCTTCGATGTGAATCCTTTTTAATCTAATTTTTCTTGAACCGTTTTCAGTTTCTATTTCTACGAAGCCATTTTCGCAAATAGGTTCTTCGAACTGGGATATCTGGTAACCCTTGGGTAAATCGGGGTAGAAATAATTTTTCCGCGCAAATATTGAACGCTTGTTAATTCTGCAATTTGTTGCAAGACCCATTCTAATTGCAAATTCTACTGCACGCTTGTTTAGTGTAGGCAACGTCCCAGGCAGCCCCATGCATACGGGACAGATATTAGTATTAGGCTGCGCGCCGAATTTTGTGGAACAACCGCAAAATAATTTTGTTTCAGTTAACAATTGCGCGTGGACTTCTAATCCTATTACCGCTTCGTATCTTTTAAGCATTGCCATGTTGAATTTTTGAAATATTAAAATTACTAAACTCAAATATAATTAAATTTATTCCAATAGATTTAATTACCGTTAAGTTAGTTTGGAAAGCGCTTCTGTCCAAAATGCATTGTGATTAAATAAATTTTGTACAGATATGTAAAAAACAAAAACATTAGCTTACAAAACCCCTTATTTTATTAGGCTGACAGGGCATTAAGACAGGAATCCTTAATAATTACAAAGGTTTTGCTAAATAAAAATTTTAATATTCTGACTCTTAATTCCCCTCATTTTTAGTGTTAGGGAACAAAGGGGAAAATTCTGAAAAAAGTAGAATGAGATTTTAACTGCTAATTCCCCGTCCCCGAAGTGATTTATTGGCAATGTTGTTGTTTTTCAAACGACAACAAAATCTTTTAATTGCTATAATGAAATAGCTTTGTTAAATTGGTAAGATGTAAAAATTAATAATACAAAAATTGGTTGGTTATGAAAATCTGCGAATTACTAAATGAAAAATTTATTGTTCCCGCCTTAAAAAGCAATAACAAACAAGGAATAATTGAAGAATTAATTAATTTATTTCAAGACGACGAGCGAATAGCCAACCTAGAAACAGTAAAGAACGCCGTACTGGAGAGGGAAAAAATTCTCTCAACAGGCGTAGGTAAAGGCTTTGCTATTCCTCACGCAAAATCAAACGGTGTTAAGGAAATTATTGTCGCATTCGGGAAAACCACCCAACCTGTTGAATTCGAAGCATTGGACGGACAACCCGTTCGGTTGATATTTTTGCTTGTGGCTAAAGAGGATATGGTTGCAGACCACATTCGTCTTTTAAGCAGAATTTCCAGAATGATGAATAAAGAAAATTTTAGGGAGTCCTTGCTTAAAGCAAACACGGCCGGAGAAATTTTGAACGTAATTTGCGAAGAAGAAAAATCGTTGTAATTTAGGCTGCAAGTATGATTAAAGCGATAAAAGGCACCAAGGATATTTTTTACGAAGAAATAGCTAACTGGCGAATGCTTGAGGGCGTTATTCAAGAAGTATTCGAAAAGTTTAACTATTCCGAAATTAGAACGCCAGTTTTTGAAGAGACTAAATTGTTTAGCCGCGGAATTGGCGAAGCTACGGACATTGTTTCAAAAGAAATGTACACGTTTACGGACAGAAGTGGGGTTAGCTTAACTCTTAAGCCGGAAATGACAGCCTCCGTTGCGAGAGCGTTTATTGAACATTCGCTGAACAATAAATATTCATTAAACAAGCTTTATTACATTTCGCCTATGTTCAGGCAGGAAAGACCGCAAGCTGGCAGATTAAGAGAATTCCACCAATTCGGAGCGGAGGCAATTGGAGGAAACAGCCCTGCGTTAGACGCCGAAATGATTATTATGGCTTACGATATTTTGAAAACGCTGGGACTTAAAAATTTGTCCGTTAAATTAAATTCTTTAGGACTGCCAAGCACCCGCCAGAACTACAAAAAACTGCTGCGGGATTATTTATCCCCTTATTTTAATGAGCTTTCAGAGGATAGTCAAAAAAGATTTGATAAAAATATTTTGAGGATTTTCGACAGTAAAAATCCTGTCGATCAAAAAATTCTGGAAAATGCTCCATTACTATTGGACCATCTGGAC
>JALWSN010000172.1 GCA_027080245.1 Ignavibacteriales bacterium
CCAGAGTGAAGTTCTGTAAACTTCCCACTCGCCCCAAAGCGAATGGGAAACAAATGACTGCGGAGTGTAATAATATCCGCTATTCCGGTAAAAATCTCCGAAGTAATATTCATAGCCCGCAACAAAATCGGGGCGAAATGCCCGCCCGATTCTAAAAGAAAAAAGATTACCGAAATTGCGGGGTTCAAAAGTATTATTGTCAGTCCAAATAAAAGTGTAATCTATTCTAAATTGTAACTTTTGTCTTATTTGGTATTTTGCCTTAAAAATCAAATCATTTGCAGGAATTCTTACATTTACCAAACTCGGTGAGTAAAGAATAACCGACGCATCCGAATGCAAATAATTCAACGAAACGTTCAAATTTTTCAACGGATTGTAACGAATACTGCCTTCGTAAATAGGCTGGTCTATTCTGTACGGAGCATACATTCTACCATAGCCCAATGTAACTAACATCGATTTCATCGGGCGGAAAAGCAAATCTCCTTTAACGGTTGAAAAATTCACCCTATCGTATTGATTTGCAATAGTGCCCCTGTACCAAGTTCCTCCAACGCTAAAAAGTTTTGCAATGCCAACTTCCAATCCCGTTCCACCGTAATAATACTCAAAGCCCAAGTTATCGTTAAAATAGCTTGCCATTGGAGAAATTACCATGTAAGAAAACAAATAATTTGTCAGCGTTGACCACGCCGAACCTAAAAATCCGATACGACGATATTCCGGCGGAAGCCAATTTATTCTTTGTTCAATAATATATGATTTAGGCGCTTTGTCTTTCAAATCGTAATAAATATCGCGAGCCATCCTGTAATTGTGAACACGAGCGTAAGCATCTCCTAAATAAAGCTCAATTTCCATATCGTTGGGGTCTTGAATGTGCAGTTTTTCCAACAAAGCTAAAGACTGGGCAGTGTCTCCCATCCAGAAAAGTGCTTTTGCTTTTCTCTTTTCAACGGATATGTCGTATTCCCTCTCTAAAATTTTGTTGTAAATATCGAGGGCGTCATTAAACTGTTTTGCGCACAAGTAAACATCAGCAAGTTCCAATTCAACATTATCGTTATCTGGATATTTGTTCAGATAATTTTCATAATAAGGGATTGCATCCACGCAATCGCCTTTTTTAGCTAATTTTCTTCCCTTATTTAATTCATCTACAAATTCTTGTTCCTTTTGCCTCACCTTTTCAAGATCAATCATTGATTTCAACTCTTGCAATTCTCTATTATCCGGTTGAATTGCTTCGGCACGTTTAGCAAATTCTTCCGCTTTGGCAACGCTGTCTTTCTGAAAGGCAAGAGTGCCCATTGCAATAAGGGCGTAAATATTATTCGGCTGGTCATTCAAAACTTTTTGTAAATATTTTCCCGCGGCGTTCAAATCGTGGTTCGACCAAACGTTAAGCTGTCCTGCAAGCAAATTATATTTTGGCTCGATATCATTGTAAATAAGCACAGTGTCTATTTGATTCAAAGCCTCTTCGAATTTACCATCCAATGACAAAACTTTTGCGTACAAATAACGGGTTTCGTAATCGGTAGGATTTGATTTCACATATTTTTCAAGGATTTCTTCCGCTTCTGGATAAGCCTCGAGGTTTGAGTAATATTGGGCAACATTTCTAATTGCTTTGCTATTTAAAGAATCCTGTTGCAAAATCGAAAGTGCTTCGGCAATTTTATTTTCGTAATAATCACTCCGTTTCTTTGTAACATCATCCCAAAGGGATTGGAAATACTGCTCGTTTTCGT
>JALWSN010000173.1 GCA_027080245.1 Ignavibacteriales bacterium
TCGTATTTCTTAAATCCTTGCTTTCTTCAATCAAATAAGATAGAATATTTACTGAGTATCTTAACATAAAAATATCAGATTTCTTTACTTTTACAAAATCCTTATCTTCGGCTTCTTCAGAGCCATCTGTAAGATTTTTTTTGTTTTTGTCAGAATCCATTGTTTCTCCTCCTTTTTTTAATAAGTATTTTTATTTTGTTGCTTTGAAAAATTGAAGTTCATCTTTGCTTCCAAATAGATATTTGATTAACTCAAATAAATCCTTTCTAATTATGTTTCTGTAATTTACCTTTATTTTATTGCTCGGGGTTTTCATTTCGAGCTGTTTCCTAAATTCCTCAACAAACATCTTTTTGGATTCATCTTTAAAACGGCATTGCTTGTCAATCTTAACAAAATCTTCTTTGGAAATCATTTTTTTATTAACAAGACGGAATATTAGTTTATCCACAATTAGGGGTTTGTAAATGTCGGCAAAGTCAAAAGCTAAACTGAACTTGTTATCCGAAGCCGAGTGAATAAATCCAAGCTCGGGATAAAGTTTTGTTTGATAAATGCTATTGGCAATTGTGGAATAGAGCAGGGCGTTGCCAAATGAAATCATCGAGTTAATATAATCCGTTGCCGGTCTGTTATTCCTTTTTTCAAAACCTGTTTTGTAGCTAAAAATTTTCTTCCAAGCTAAATAATATTCGCGTCTGCTGTTGCCCTCGATTCCTAATAATTCGTCTATTGTTTCCGCTTCCACAATTGAACATTGTTCCTTTTTTATTGCCTCAATATTCCCTTTAACCTTACATCCCCGCTTGTAATATTTTCTTAAAACAAAAAGGATGTTTTTAACCGAAGCGGTAGTAATTTCTCTGGCAATCAAAAGGCGTTTTTCTTCATCAAGTCTTGCTTGTGCCTGAGCTAATAGCAGTTTGCTCGAATTTCTTTTTTCTATTGGGAAAAATGCTCCTTGGAAACGCCCTGTTTCCGAAAAGAAATAAAGGGGGATTGTATGGCGGGATAAGAAATATATTAACCGCGAGTTGAGATTTGTGGCACCAAAGACTGAAATAGAGTCTATGTTCTCAACGGGCATATACTTCTTATCCCCGGCGGGAGTAAATATTTCTTTATGAAACAAGAACTCTTCTCTTTTTATTTCGAAATCCAAATGGTTTTCGCGCTTCACAATGTCAAAGAACAGTGTGTTATTTTTCCTCTTTATTACCGTATCGGAAAATATGAATAACGGCTGTTTCATTTTCTCCTTATTTTGTTTCTCAACTTTTCAATGCGTAAGTTTTCTTAATCTTACGCCACAAATTTACAACCTATTTTAGGGAAAAGGGGAAAAGAAACATTTCTGAAAGGTTTCTGCCAAATTGTTAAAGAACTATTTTTTTTAGAGAATAACGTAATTATTCATAATTAATTCCCAGCTTATTTTTAGGGGCTTTTATGCCATATCTACTGTTACCCCAGCCGCGGTCTGTAACTATTAAAAATTGATTTGCCATTTCTTCGTCGTCAAAAAGGGTTTTAAGTTTTTTGTTTATTTTGGAACGCACGGAAAGGAAATAATCGGAATCAAATCCCGCATTGCTCCAATGATTTTTATCTTTTAAATCGAAGAAGAAATTAAAATGTTCTTCTAACAACAGTTTTAATTTTTCTTTAAATTCATCGCCGGATATTTCCCAAATACTCAAGTTGGCGCCGTTTTCAATTTTTTGTTCTACGAATAAGGAATAAAGCCCTATTTGAAT
>JALWSN010000174.1 GCA_027080245.1 Ignavibacteriales bacterium
CATTAAAGGCATTCTGGCGTGCAAAGCTCATTTGAAAAACACCCCCCAATGCTGCGTGTTCGACACGGCGTTTCATTCCAAAATGCCGCCAAAAGCTTACCTTTACGGAATTCCTTACCAGCTGTACAAAAAGCACAAAATACGTAGGTACGGATTTCACGGCACTTCGCATCGGTACGTTTCCGAAAGAGCCGCGGAATTGCTTGGGCGGGACATTTCTCAACTAAGAATCATTACCGCTCATTTGGGCAACGGAGCAAGTATTGCCGCCGTTAAGTACGGAGTTTCCGTGGATACTTCCATGGGCTTTACTCCGTTGGAAGGTTTATTAATGGGAACCCGCAGCGGCGATATGGACCCCTCCTTGGTTACTTACATTATGGGTAAAGAAGGACTCTCCCTTTCGGAAATGAACGCTTTGATGAATAAACATTCCGGTTTGTTGGGCGTTAGCGGAGAAAGTTCCGACATGAGAGAAATTGAACAGGCAATGTTGGATGGCGACAAACGTTCGCGTTACGCATTCGAAATTTTCGTTTACAGAATTAAGAAGTACATAGGCGCTTACGCCGCGGCAATGGGCGGCTTGGACGCGCTGGTATTTACGGGCGGAATTGGCGAAAATTCCGCGCTGGTTAGGAAAAGAGTTTGCGAAGAAATGGAATTCCTCGGAATTGAAATCGATCACAGGAAAAATGAGAATTCAATTGGCGAAGCGGACATTAGTTCACTGAGTTCTAAAATTCGCGTAATGAAAATTCCTACAAACGAGGAGTTAATAATTGCGTTAGACACTGCAAAAATTGTTTCCGAGCAAAGGAATTTTATTACCGATGGCAAACGGGAAGAAGGCGGAGAAATGAAATTTAATTAATATAAAGTTTATGTTGCTTTGTTCTTGGTTCGTAGTTCTTGGTGTTTGATTGATTTTTTAAATGGAAAAATTTGTAGCGCAGATTAGTTTTTTGCTCTGCAAGCTGCGGGGCGAAAAACAATCTGCGGAAAATCTAAAAAGGCTAAAAGGCTCGGAGGTTCAAAGGAAACGACAAATTCTTTATGGTTAAAACTTGATACTTAAGACTTATTCCTTAAGGTTTTTCTTAAAATTGATTTCTTAAAAAAACTGGAATCTGCCGACTGTTAACTATTTTTGCCTTTGCAAAGAGAAATTCCAACTCAATCTTTACTTCGGTAAAAAAAGCCCCCTCTTTTCGAGGGGGCGTTGTGTTTATCCGTAATAATCAAGGGAGGCTTCTTCTTCGTAATTGGGTTCTGGCTCGGCATAGTTGTAATTATTTTCGGAACTGTCTAATTTAATCCTACCAATTAAATCGTGGAGCTTATTTGTAATCCTATTAAGGTCTTCGGCCGCTTGAGCGATTTGCTGAACGCCGTCGGCGGATTCCTGAGCTACGTTGTTAATGTTTTCGATGTTTTTCGTAATCTGTTCGGACGTTGCCGCTTGTTCTTCGCTGGCGGTAGCAACTTGAGTAATAACGTCTATCACTTTTTCGGAAGATTGAGCTATTTTTTGAATTGCTTCGCCGGCTTTCCGAGCAAGCTCTTTGCCCACTTCAACTTCTTGCTTGCCTTCTTGAATCGAATTTACAACTTGGTGAGTTTCCGTTTGAAGCTGAATTATCATTTCGGAAATTTCTTTGGTGGCTTTAGTAGTTCTTTCGGCAAGTTTGCGAACCTCGTCCGCAACAACTGCAAACCCGCGTCCATGCTCGCCTGCCCGTGCCGCTTCTATTGC
>JALWSN010000175.1 GCA_027080245.1 Ignavibacteriales bacterium
TACTTAAGCCGGCGTATTCTTTGCCGGCAAAGGTAGGCTTGTTTCTTTTCCAGAGGCTCACATGAACGTGCATTCCGCTTCCGTTGTCCACGCCGATTGGCTTGGGCATGAAAGTAGCCGTTTTGCCGTTTTCCTTGGCGGTGTTTTTAACGACGTATTTAAATTTCATCATTTGATCTGCCATTGTTAACAGGGGTTGAAAACGCATGTCAATTTCAGCCTGACCGGCAGTGGCTACCTCGTGATGTTGTGCTTCCACAGCCACCCCCATTTCCATTAAGTGCGTAACCATTTCGTTTCGAATATCAATTAAAGAATCCGACGGCGCAGCGGGGAAATAACCTCCTTTAAATCTTGTTTTGTACCCTTGGTTCGGTCCTTCGTCTCTTCCTGTGTTCCAGTAAGCTTCTTCGGAATCCAGAAAGAAGAAAGAACTGTTAGCCGTTGTTTCGTATTGAATATCGTCGAAAATAAAAAATTCCGGTTCCGGACCAAAGTAAGCGACATCCGCTAATTTCGTAGAGAGTAAATATTCCTGAGCTTTTTTTGCAATGTTACGCGGGCAGCGCGAATATCTTTCGCCTGTAATGGGATCGTAAACATCGCAAACAAAACTTGCCGTTGTTTCTTCAATAAAGGGGTCGAGGAAAATAGAATTGGGATCGGGAACAATCAACATGTCGCTTTCGTTAATACTTTGCCAGCCGCGAATCGATGAGCCGTCGAAACCGAAACCACTCTTAAAAGATTCTTCGGAAACTTCCGTAACCGGCACAGTGTAATGCTGCCAAGTTCCAGGCAAATCAATAAATTTTAAATCAACAAATTTCACTTTTTGGGACTTTAAAAAATTCAAAGCTTTTTGTACGGAAGATTTTGTAGCCATTTCTTTACTCCTATATCTTTAATTCGTTTGTTTCTTTAATTGTCGAAAGCACAAAACTTGTAATTGTTCTTGTTACCCCAGGCCAGGATTGAATTTTGCTTAATAATTTTTCTAACTCTTCAGTATTCTTGACAACAACTTTCATCAGGTGAGAACCCTCGCCCAAAATTGCGTGACACTCAATAATTTCAGGGGTTTTCTTAACATAGTTCGTTAAAGTCTTGTAATTCTTAGACGATTCCATCACGACATTAATGAACGCCATAATGTCGTAACCAAAAGCGCGGGGATTTAATTTAGTAAAATAGCCTTTAATTACTCCGCTTTCCTCAAGTTTTTTCATTCTTTCGCTGAGGGAAGGAATTGAAAGCCCAACTTTTTCGGCAATGTTTTTTCGTTTTTCTCTTCCGCTTTTTTGCAATATTCTCAGAATCTTAATATCTAAGCTATCTACCATATTTTTATTTAAATATTAAGGAATAATATTATTTTTGCCTCAAAAAATAAGGCTTTATTTTTTAAATAACAATACCTTCGCTAAAAATTTATTTTAAAAAAACAAATCTTGTTTTCCCGTTAAAATATTTTATTGATTTTTAGCTTGGGCGCGTAACAGCCAGTAAAATCAGAGCTTTTTCAAAGCTCCGAATTTAGTAATCGCTTCTTTCGATTTTTTTACCTGTTCAAAAAGTGCAAGGTTAGTTTTTGATCTTTCCAACATATCGTGAAACAAATGGTATTGGACGGCAATATTATTTAAGGATTTAATCTCAACGCCGTTTAATTCAAGTCTGAATTGCACGTCGCTGTCCTCGCCAATCGAAGGGGCTTCGTAGCGTTCGTCGAATCCGTTTATTGCCAGCAAATCAC
>JALWSN010000176.1 GCA_027080245.1 Ignavibacteriales bacterium
GAATTAAAATAGCCAAAACTTGTGAACAAATTAAAAATTCCTTCGAAGGATTGCGAGAAGAATACGTTCCGCATGTCGGCTAAAATTAATTTGGGTTGTAACCCTCTTCGTTCGTGTAATATTTTTGCGCGGGAAAGAAGGTTCCTGCTTAAATCGAAACCGACCGCGTTAAAACCCATATTGTGTAATATTGCTAAGTGTCTGCCGTTGCCGCAAGCGGCGTCTAAAACTGTAGCGCCTTTGGAAAGTCGAACTTTTGAAACTAAAAGTTCAATTAAATTTTTCGCATCATCGTCGTTTCGATGTTTGTAAACAACGTTGTAATATGGGGAATTAAACCAATTACGGTACCAGTTTTCCATTGTTTTTCTAAATTTAACCGGGAAGTTTTAAAGGAAAAAAAGCGATACATTGTTTATTAAATAATGAACTAATATTCAACAAAGCTAAAGTTCGGTTCTATTAATTAAAGCCCTACCGATTGTCGCTTCGTCGGCAAATTCCAAGTCTCCTCCAATTGGCAATCCCCTTGCGATGCGGGAAACCTTTACTCCCCGGGCTTTTAATTGCCTTGCCAGGTAAATTGAAGTAGCTTCACCTTCGGCGTCGGGATTAAGGGCAAGCAAAATTTCTTTCACTTCCTCGTTTTCAATTCTGGTTAGTAACGAAGCAAAATTAAGCGATTCAATTCCAACGCCCTTCAGCGGATCCAAAACGCCGCCTAAAACATGATAAAGTCCGTTGTATTCGTTGGTCTTTTCAATTGCAATAATGTCGCTTGCTTCTTCCACAACGCAAATAATCTTGCGGTCTCTTTTGGGATTTGAACAAATTTCACATTCATCTTCAACGGAAATGTTGCCGCAGATTTTGCAGAATTTAATTTTCCGTTTTAAATCTAAAATTGCCTTTACCAGATTGTCGACCTCATCCGGTTGGCTTTTAAGTAAAAACAAAGCCAATCTAAGCGCGGATTTCTTCCCAATCGAAGGTAGCTTGCTTAGCTCGTCGATAGCTATTTGTAGTGGTTCTGCAATTTGCAAATTACAACCCCGGAATGTTAAAACCCGGAGGAATTAATCCTCGAGTTACGTTCCCAAGTTCCTCTTCTGCCATTTTACCTGCGGATTCCAGCGCCTTATTAACAGCCGCAACAATTAAATCTTCCAGCATTTCTTTATCGCCCGAGTTAGCTACTTCTTCGTCTATTTCCAGAGAAATCAATTCTTTCTTTCCGTTAACAGTGGCTTTCACCATTCCGCCGCCGCTTTCCTCGGTTACCTGTTTATTTGCCAATTCGTTTTGAACTCTCTGCATCTCTTCTTGCATTTTCTGAATTTGCTTAAGCATTCCTTGCATGCCTTTCATGTTTCCTCCGCCTGTTAATAAATTTTCAATTTCGTTTAGCAAAAATAAGAATCTATGAGTAAAAATTTAAATTTATTATTAGATTTGTAATCAAAATATTTTTTTGGATGTAATGTTTACTAAATACGGTTACGACACACTTTCATACATTGTTGTTTTTGTATTCACGTTGTTTGTGATTGCAATTTTTGTTAATGCAAAAACGCTTAAAATAATTCTGTTTGCCGGGGGAATTTTATTCCTAATTTTTTCTCTCTATTTTTTTAGGGATCCCAAAAGGAACATTCCTGGAAAAGATAATATTGTTCTTTCGCCCGCGGACGGGAAAATCCTTGTAATTAAAAAAGTTAGCGAGGAAAGGTTCATTAAAGGCGAAGCTTACCAG
>JALWSN010000177.1:0-5671 GCA_027080245.1 Ignavibacteriales bacterium
AACCCTTCCCATCCGGAAGGGGAAGGGTTTGGGATGGAGTGCTTGGTTGCAAATAGAATTTCTTAGAAAGAGTTTTTGTCCAAAATGCATTCTAATTCAATTTATTTTGGACAAATGTGACTGATTACTTTCCGGAAAAGCCTGATGAAGCGTAAAATTGTAATTTGAAAATTCTTTAATTAACTTTAATAGCTTTTTAAAATTATTTTTGCTAATGCTAAAATTATTTTTTAATTAAAATCAGAAAGCGTAAATAAATGAATAAAAATAAAGTTTACATCGAAACTTACGGCTGCCAGATGAACGTAGCCGATAGCGAGCTTGTAATGGGAATTCTTAGCCGACAGGGTTACGAATTAACAAAAGAAATTGACGAAGCAGACGTAATTTTAATTAACACATGCAGCGTAAGGGACAACGCCGAACAGCGAATTTTCGGACGCTTAGGAAATATTAAAAAAATCAAAGATTCGCATTCCGGCGCCGTGGTAGGCATTCTTGGTTGCATGGCTGAACGATTGCGGGACGATTTAATTAAAAATAAAAATCTGGTGGATATTGTAGTTGGTCCCGACGAATACCGTCGTCTGCCTTCGTTTATTGAAAGCGCTATTGGCGGCGTTAAGGGAATTGGAGTTAAACTTTCCCGCACGGAAACTTACGAGGATATTGAGCCTTACCGCGAAGAAGGGCTTTCGGCTTGGATTTCGGTGATGCGCGGCTGCGACAAATTTTGCGCCTATTGCGTTGTGCCTTTTACTCGCGGTAGGGAACGTAGCAGAAGCCTTGATTCAATCGTAAGCGAAATTGAAAAACTTTCGGTGCGCGGTTTCCGGGAAGTTACTCTCTTAGGACAAAATGTAAATTCCTACAATTACGAAGGAAAGGACTTCGCCGATTTGTTAAACGCGGCGGCTAAAGTGGACAGGCAAATTAGAATTCGTTTCACAACTTCACATCCTCAAGATTTGTCGGCGAAACTCCTTTATGCCATTGCGGAGAATCCTAACGTTTGCAACTACATTCATCTGCCCGTTCAATCGGGCTCTAACAGGATTCTCAGATTAATGAATAGAAATTACACAATCGAACATTACCTTGAGCTGATTGAAAAAGCTCGCAAAATAATTCCCGGAGTAAGCTTTAGCACTGATATTATTGCCGGTTACCCAACCGAAACAGAAGAAGACCACCAAGCCACTCTGGACGTTCTTAAACGCGTTGAATACGACGGCGCTTACATGTTTAAGTATTCTCCGCGAGAAGGAACCAAAGCTTACAAAATGGAAGACGACGTTCCCAATGAAATTAAAACCCGTAGGTTGAATGAAATTATCGCGCTACAACAATCAATTTCTTTAAAGAAAAATCAAGCGCTGATTGGAACCGAGGATGTTGTTTTAGTAGAAGGGTTTAGTAAAAAATCCGAAAATTATTTGGCGGGTAAAACCGATGCCAACAAGGTTGTTGTTTTCCCGAAAAGCGAAGGAGTAGTTCCTGGCGATTATGTAAATGTTAAAATTACCGGCGCAACTTCGGCTACGCTTTTTGGCGAATTTTTAGGCAAAACTGTTTTGAATGAATTTGCTGATGGAATTTCGGCTTAAAATGAAACGCGGTTTAATAATATTTTTATTTGTAGTATTCGGTCGGCAGGTTTTAGCGCAAGAATTTGACATTACTCAATATTTGCAGGAAATCGACGCGGGCGGAGCCGCTAAAGTGGCTAAGCTATTGCCTTCCCTTAAAAAGGCTCATCCGAACGATCCTTCGGTGCTTTTTTTGGACGCAGTTCTCACTACCAACGGGGAAGAGGCTTTTCAAAAATACTACAAAATTTATTCAGAGTATCCGCACAGCGCATATGCCGATGCGGCTCTTTACCGTATTTTTTCTTTTTATTTTTCAATGGGGCTCTACGTTAAGGCAAAAAAATATCTGCAGAAATTAAAAAAAGAATATCCGAGTTCCCCTTACATTAAATACGCAAACAGAAACATCCCCGAAGAGGAACTGGGAAAAGTGGTTTTGTTTGAAAATAACAAATTGGTACAAAAGCAAAAATCCGATAAGCAAAATCCCGGCTCTGAAAAGAAAATAAAACCAAAAAGGACAATCCCCAAAACCGTCGTAAATTATTTTGCAGTTCAAGCTGGAGCGTTTTTAAATTACGATAATGCAAAAAATTTAAGCCGTAAATTTAAGGGGATTGGCTGGACGACGTTAATTTACCCGAAAGAAGTTGGAGGCGCTTTGCTTAACGTTGTTTTAGTTGGTAAGTTTAAAACTCGCAGAGAAGCGGAGCGGCGGCTTAAAAAATTAAAATCCACATTTGGCATTAGGGGTAGAATAATTAAAATTAAAAATAAATGAAAATTGTTTGCCTTGGCGCTGGTTCCGCCCGAACAAATTTAACTGATTTCCATTCTTCGGTGTTTGTAAAGAAGGAAGCCGCCGGAGTACTGATTGACGTCGGCGACGGCATTTCAAGGGCTTTGAAAAGCAATAATATCAAGCTGAATGAAATTTCTTGCATTTTAATTTCGCATTTCCACGCAGATCACATTGCGGGGCTCCCTTTGCTGATTACTCAAATGAAAATTGAAAACAGAAAATCGCCTCTCAAAATATTTGTTGCCAAACAATTAAAAAAGAATTTGGAAAATTTCCTCAACGTTTGCTATCTATTTTTAGAAAAAATGCCCTTTCCCAATGAAATTATTGGGTTTTCAGGCAATCTGAATTTTGAACTGGTGGAAGGACTAACAATTAAGCCTATTCAAAATACTCACGTTAAGCCATTCGCGGAAATTGATGAGGAAAAATTCCCGCGCGAAAATTTTTCTTCATTTAGTTTTTTGATTTCGGAAAACGATAGGAACTTTTACTACTCTGCCGATGTAGGAAGCGGCGAGGATTTCTTTCTATTCAATGAACAAGTAGAAGCGGCTTTTCTCGAATCAACACACGTAGATTTCGATTCAATTATTAAATTTGCCAGAAGGCACAGCGATTCCGAAATATTTTTAACTCACATCGACGACTTTGACAAAGTTAAAAATTTTGTTGAAGAACTGGACGAAGAATTAAGAAAAAGAATAGCGATTGCGGCAAAAGGAATAATATTAAAAATATAGTTATTTTTGTAAGATTAATTAAATATTTGTGACAAAATGACGCCTGAAGAATTTCAAAGAAAGTTCGGAATAATCGGAAAATCAAAAAAGATTCGCGACCTTGTTGACATTGTAATGCAAGTGGCGCAGTCGGAGATTTCCGTTCTAATTTACGGCGAAAGCGGTTCGGGCAAAGAAGTTTTCGCGCGTGCCATCCACGGCTTTAGCAAGCGCGCGAACAAACCCCTTGTTAGCGTTAACTGCGGCGCAATACCCGAAGGCATTCTGGAAAGCGAATTATTCGGACACACGAAAGGCTCTTTTACCGGAGCTATTGACAACAGAAAAGGCTATTTCGAAATAGCTAATGGCGGCACGCTTTTTCTGGACGAGATTGCCGAAATGCCTTTAACTACGCAGGTTAAGTTGCTACGAGTTTTGGAAACCAAAGAATTCATGCGCATTGGAAGCGAAACTGTAACTAAAGTTGACGTGGGAATTTTAGCCGCCACAAACAAGGATTTGCAAAGAGAAGTGGAAGCTAAGCGCTTCAGGCACGATTTGTATTTTAGACTGAAAGCGGTTACAATTAATGTTCCCTCTTTGCGAGAACGAAAGGAAGATATCCCGCTTTTAGCGGAGAATTTTTTAAGAGAATATTCAATTCCAAATAAAACTTCAATTAGACAGCTTACAAACGATGCGCTTGAACTGTTGATTGATTACGATTGGCCGGGCAACATTCGCGAACTTAAAAACACGGTTGAATCCGCCGCTGCGCTTTCGCGCTCAGACGTAATTGACGCGGCTACTATTGGCAGATTGTTGATTAAAGATTTTGAAGAATCGCCCCGGAATTTGCCAGTGGCTTTGCGCAAATCGCCGGAAACTACCGATCGAGAAATGATTTTCGGCGCTTTGATTGAAATTAAAAAAGATTTGCTCGAGTTAAAAAACTTGGCTTACCAATCAACTCAAAATTTGCAAAGCGTTCAGGCCTCGGACGGTGAAATAAAACCAATCTGGCAATTGGAGAAGGAGGCGATAATCAATGCTTTGAACAAATTTAAATGGAACAAAAAGAAAACGGCGAAAGCCCTTGAAATAAGCGAAAGGACACTTTACAGAAAATTAAAAGAATATGGCATTCAATAAAAAGCATTGGGGAATTTTTTTTGTTTTTTTGCTGGCAGGTGCCTGTAGGTATTCATTTACAGGCTCTTCCGTGCCGCCGCATCTTAAAACTATTGCAATTCCTTTGTTTAAGGACAATACCGGAACTGGCGAAGCAAATTTAAAAGACGATTTTACAAACCGGTTAATTCAAAAATTTCTTGACGATAATTCTCTTCAGGTAACCGGCAAGGCAAATGCAAACGCTTTGTTGTTGGGAACTATTGTTTCAATGAACGACATCCCTAACGAAGTTCAAGCCGGGCAAGAGGTTACTTCCCGTAGAATTACGATTACCGTAAAAGTTATTTACAAAGATCTTGTAAAAAAGAAAGTAATTTTCAACAGAAATTTTTCCGACTTCGGAGATTATTCTACCGAAGGCGCGGACATTACCGCCGCGAGGGAAAAAGCAATCCAAGAGGCAATCGACAAAATAACCGACGATATTCTTCTTGCGGTAGTTTCAAATTGGTGAGGTTTTAATAATGATTAAAATTGACGAATTTGTTTTAATGCTTTACATTTTTGCTCTTACTGTGTTAATGCTCTTTTCGAGCCATGGCGCGCTGATGTTGTTCTACCAGAAAAAATACAGAACAAATAAACCCAAATCTAACGGCAAGAAAAAATTCACGGACGTTGTTACAATTCAGCTTCCTATTTACAATGAATATTACGTTGCGCGAAGGCTTATGGACGCGGTGTGCGAAATTGATTACCCCCGCGAGCTCCTTGAAATTCAAGTGCTTGATGATTCCACGGACGAGACTGCAGAATTATTAAAGCAGATAGTAAAAGAAAAACATAAGCAAGGTTTTGAAATTAAATACATCCACCGGAGCAATAGAAAGGGGTTTAAAGCGGGAGCTCTTAGGGAAGGTTTGAAAACTGCGCGCGGCAAGTTCATTGCAATTTTCGACGCCGATTTTATTCCTCGTAAAGATTTTCTTAAAAAAACTCTACCTTATTTTTCTTCGCCTAAAATTGGTATGGTTCAAACAAGATGGGAGCATTTAAACGAGGATTATTCAATCCTTACTCAAATTCAAGCGCTGGCATTAAACGGACATTTTGTAGTTGAACAAACGGTTAAAAACCGCTCGGGATTTTTTATTAACTTTAACGGCACAGGCGGAGTGTGGCGTAAAGAATGCATTGAGGACGCTGGTAATTGGGAAGACGACACGCTTACTGAAGATTTGGATTTAAGTTACCGCGCTCAACTTAAAGGCTGGAGGTTTGTTTACTTACAGGATTTTACTACGCCGGCCGAGCTTCCGATCGAAATGAACGCGTTAAAAGCGCAGCAATACCGGTGGACGAAAGGCGCAATTGAAACGGCTAAAAAAATTCTTCCTCGCCTCTGGCGAGCTAAAGTT